>CAXGBK010000206.1:0-2679 GCA_964008345.1 uncultured Coxiella sp. | reverse complement strand
GTGCGGTCGATGCTTTGTTTTTCAGTGCCGCTATTGCATTTATCCTCCACCCAAACGCTTTATTCTCTACCGGCTTTATACTCTCATATGGGATGGTATTTGTTTTGCTGTCCATAGGCTATTTTCAGCCAAATGCCAGCTGGTATTTTCATCCCCTACTTGTCTATGCAGGTGGTTTACCCTTTACTTATGCGTTTTGGGCTAGATTTTGTCTTGTTGCGCCACTTGCTAACACCATTGCCATCCCTTTTATTGGCTATCTTATATTACCCTGTGCATTGTTATGCGTTGCTTCCATGTTACTATCTTCTACACTCTTTGCCTACTGTATCTCTTTGCTTGATCTGCTATGGAATCTATTCACAAGATTCCTTCTATTTCTAAGTTATCTGGACCCTGGTATTTAATGTACACTACCATTACTCAGCATGCCTTTAAAGCGGTGCTGATATGCATATGTTGTATTGGTATGTTATATCACCACAAAGCTTATCTACCTTGCTTATGCTTAGCTATCTTGATACACCACACGCCTTTGTATGTTATACCTTCTCTGGCTTCTCCCAAAGTTATACTGTGGCGATTAGAAAACTTCGAGCTTATGGTTGTTACCTATGCTGATCAATCCATATATTTTATTGCCCCAGGACCTGGCTACAGCTTTTTCACAGCTAGCAGTTGGATCAAACTCCTTAAAAAAGATCACCGTCGTATCACCCGCGCCATACTATCTACGCCTGATCTTTGGCATGATCGATTGTGGGCTGCTGTTCTTTCTCTGGGTCCCATATCGACTATTCATAGCTTTCAATCGCCTAATCTTTCCTCTTGCAACCTAAGATTGCATATCAAAAACCTTCATCTAATTTGTTGGAATACACATACTGGTTGTCGTTGCTTATGTCAGCACGGATCTAAATCCTATTATGCTTTTGACCAAGGTGTATTTGAAATCCCTCTACGAACTTATAGCTCGCTTATAGCATATGATATATCTCAGTCTACAACGAACTACCATGACTGGTAACGATTACGATCAATACAACACAGCAAAGGAGATCAGTATCTCGGTATTTTCCGCACAATGGCTATCTTGTTCATGGTTTTTGTCGAGAAGATCCAAGTTCAGGCCCGCCTAATATGGAATCCCGTATAGCGCCTGTCTTTTCATCCAGCTCAGCTTTTTCTAGAATGTCTTCTGGGATTGTTTCCAGTATTTCTTTACTAAGACCCTTGAATATCGGGCTAGTATTTTCTTTGCCAGTACCTTTCAAACTCAGTTTTTTAAGCTTTTTGCAATTTTTAAGTAGCTCAGGAAAAAATGCAACATTGGGCCCAGCATACACACACCCATCAAGGGATAAGGATCGTATATTTGGAAACTTTCGGCAAATGTCCATTATTTTTGCAGCTTCCAAATTCCTGCCAGATAGGTCAAGTTCATCGATATTGGTGTATTTTGTGTCATCACGACATAAAGTTTCATATAATGTATCGTCACGAGTTCCTGAAAACTTATTATCACTAGATCCAAGATTTAGCCTTTTTAAATTTTTACATTCCTGAAGCAATGTGATATCTATTGGACATTGGGCCCCTCTTAGATGTTTTGTGGAATAATCAAAATACTGAATATCAGGATTAATAATTTTTGTCTTGAGAAGCGCATTAAGTAAATCTTCGTCTAAAGAAGGGTTTTCAAATGATAGATATGGTTCATCATAAACTTTTAGTTTCACACATGTGTGCCCGTCATGAAAGTTTATAGGGTAGTGTTTCCCCGAACCATTTTCTTGGTAGGCTAGAGCATTGCTTTCATCTTTAATTGCCATGGCTAAACGACGATCAATAACCAATGTATCATCCATTAAAGACCGGATTGTATTCCAAAACTTCAATTGCATACGAGCAGCCCACTCATGACGGTTTGTTAATCCTAAGCTACTTTGTGATTCTCTATCTAAAAATGTATTTAAAACTGATGTGAGTACGATCCCGCTGTTCCTTTTAGGGACTAATTCTGACTGTGGTCTTGATCTGTGATTACTCCTATAACCCATATAATCTTTTATCTGTTCACGTGCCATACCTTTCATTTGCATAAACTTCAATTGCATACGAGCAGCCCGCTTATCATAGTCCACGTCCTTATTTTCTCTAGTGGCATCAGAAAGTGCATTATATGATACATCAAAAAGGCCCTGGCCTTTCGACAATTGTTTCTTTGAATGGAAGTATGATTCTAATCGATTAATCGTCTCGATAATGCGTATGTTCTTGTCAGATATTTCAGTAAAATCTTGATACTGTTCTTTTTCAGATTCACTTAGTCCCTCGGGTTCAGGAAATAGTAGAGGCCCCATACACATACGTTGCATTTGCTGATCTAGACCTTCAAAGGCTTTAATAAGCTCTTCTGCTTTGTCAATGGCAGCCATTCTTAATTGTGATTTTTCTTGATATCTCATGTATAATTCTTCATCTTCTTTTTCATTTCCCGTATAATCATAGTAGCTTGTATATTCTCTATGGATTTCTTTTATTTCATCATCAATTTTTTTGAATTCATCCAGAAAACTACTTATTTTACTCAATATAGCTTTAGTTGGTATAGTTGGCATTTGTTGTCCTTGTTTAAAACGTATGGGTATTATAGTCCAAAATCAAAAAAAATATTTT
>CAXGBK010000205.1:0-2948 GCA_964008345.1 uncultured Coxiella sp. | reverse complement strand
CCCCTATTGTTCTCTTTATAAATATTCAAAGCGAAATTTTCTGCATAGGTAGCCGGGGCGAGTACTAGGCCTAGCCCTACAATCAGACTCAGTACAAAATGCGAGACCGCTTTAATCATCATCACCACCTTTGCTGCTAAGCTGCTTACCCATTTGTGCACCTTGACCACTGGCATCTTTTCGCATAGCAGATTTTGTGCTCTTCTGTGCGCTCATCGGGTTAACCGTTTGGGTTATACTACCGTATGAACCTGCAACGTCGGTTCCTGCTTGTGCTAGCTGGCTACTCATACCTTTAAATCCTTCTGCTAACTCTTCTACCCTTGCTTGGTCTTCCTGCTCAGAGGATGATGGAGGGATGCCTACCCATCGATTAACAGCGTTTGGAAGACGATAAATGATACTGAAAGAGTAAAGCATAACCTGGTAGTACATGTAAATGAACATGTACAGTGATAAAATGGTAATGACAGCGGTCACCATCTCATTTGCGGCCGATCCATTTACACCACTACTGGATATCATTGCATAACCACTTACCCATGCCCCGATTTGTTTATTAAGTAGAGGGACCCCTGTCTCGTAAAGCAAAACGACTGAAACAGATGCGATAACATTTGCCATAACAAAACCTATTACGATCAGTACAGGTCTTATATAGATAAGCAATAGTAGATGCAGTAGTTTATCCGCTTTTCCAAAAAAAGTATGCCCATCAGGGTATATGATACCGATCATAATGAGTGGGGCGGCTACAATTGCTTCCATATAGAGCACCATATAACCTAGTACTGTCAATGAGTAGATGACTATCGGATACATAGGAATAAAAAAAGCAAATGTTGAACTCAGTACAATCATAGGGACCGCAATACCAAAATAAATCGGATTGTACCGCGTGGTGATGAAGTTCTGAATCTCTATAATCATATCGGAGACATCAATTATGTTTAAGACTTGTTTTAGCATGACCAGCATTTGCATCACGTAGCCCATAACCATAAGTACAGCGCCAATGATCATATGCAGTGGAATAACGATTAAAAAAAACGGGATTGGAATACAAATATAATTGATGGGCACGCAAAATATCCCCGGCTGCACCGGGGGAACCAGCAAACCTTTTTTGACGAACTCATTGAACCATGTGAGTAACCATGGCCCCCAAGGAAGTGGATTGGCGAAGTGTGCATTGAACCACATTTCTCCATATGTCAAAACAGATCCTGAGTACATATTAACTATCATAAATAATAATTCTGTATAAACTTTACGCATCAGATGATCCATATTGGTCGAAAATAGTGATACAAAGGTATCTGTGGCAATCCTAAATATAAAGGCGATTGAGTAAGCCATGCTTCTCACCCCGAAAATACTAAGTGACTGTATCGGAAAAACAAACAGTGCTGTTTGGTTAAAAATAAACGTATCGTACCAGGCTTTAATTAGAAAGTAGGTATAGGCTTGGATATCGAGGGCTAGTGACCTAGGGTAGAGTTTATCTGGGCTGGTTAAAATATTAAAAAGATCAACCCAGTTTTGGGTTGCCCCCATCATTGCAAAATAAGGCAAATCTAAAAGAAAAAACAGCGTTATTCCTATAATTCTAAAAAAACCAATAGCAAAACCTAAAACGACTACACCTAAAGCTACAGCCATCGTGGCAATCGTATCACCGAATGATACAGGCTCCATACTCGGCTTTTTTGCTGCGGGCTTTCCTGGTGCCGTTGGCTCTTTAAATTTAATTTTCAGGCCTTTCTTTTTTTTCTTTTTCTTTTTCTTTTTCTTTTTCTTTTTCTTTTTTTTCTTCCCCCCTTCCTCTTCCTCTTCACCACTTGTGCTATCAGCGCCTGCGGTCCCAGCTTTTTTCATTTGAGCGCCGCAGTTGTCTCCAGGACCAAATGGTAAGGCACAAGCTATGGACTCTTTGCCTATCTCTACAAAAGTCTTGACATTATCAAGATCAACAAGCTGGTATTTAAAGGACTGATAAAATGTTTTTGGTGTGCTTTTTGCCTCTGGATTTGGATTGTAAGTAAAAATATAGTCGTTAATATTGTTACACGCAGCTTTATTGTCAGTAGCATCACAAAAACCGTTTGCATACCCTGAGGACTCTGTCCCTGTAGTTGATGCTTGTGCTCGACTTGAATAACCTTCGTATGACTTGTAGGTTGCATTTGCTAGATATTGCCAATAGGCATCTGTGAGCGCTTTTGCAGTTGTATTATTTTCTCCTGGCGAAGTATTTATCACTGAGCTCACGCTTAGTGGTGAAGCTTGACTTGTGATTGTTGTTTTGACTGCTGTAGCCGATAGACCACTACCATAGCTATCGAGTTTTTTTGCAAAATAACTATACTGATTTGCCATCATGGCCCAACCACCGTCGATGAGGTCCTCTAGGTCTGGTTTAGTAGGGTTATTAACCGTACTAGTTTGCGCAAACATTAGCCTTATTAGGCTGGATTGTGCGGCCAATCCATCTGCCAATTGCACCATTTGTTTTGGCATAAGATCATGTGCTGAGCCCGTCTTTGTGTCTGTACAATCGCTGCCTATACATCCCATACTCGTTCTGAATTTGACGACATCTATACCTCCGCCAGACAAACTAGCATCCTTATAGGGAATATACATGTTATAAATGGTATCACGAGAGATCTTTTTCAATGCCGTAACTAAAGATGGCACAAGTGTATTAAACTGACCGATGCGAACGTTGATTGTATATGCTCCACATACATTACTTTGGCTCATTGTTGTGCTGCCATCATTACTATCGGGGAAATATATAGTTGTAATGTAATAGTCATTACCCACAGTCCAATTTGCCATTGAGAGTAGCCTATTATACATATCATCCATTTTTTCTGTATATGGTAGCGTATTAGCAAGACGGTAACTTGTTTTACCATCGACCGTGTAGGGCGCTAACATTT
>CAXGBK010000204.1:0-5671 GCA_964008345.1 uncultured Coxiella sp. | reverse complement strand
TGAGCGTAGTTCAATGTTGCGATGAGTCTTTCGAATAGTGGCAGTATTAGCTCTGGTTTATTCATTTTGTTCTCTGCAATTTGGAACAAGTATGTTGTTATTACGCTCGTCCGATAGTGCTCGTCGTCTGAAAGATTATATTTTTCATTTTCAATAGCTTTTACCAGAAGTTCAACACGCTTGGCTAATATTTTTTCTTTCCATTCATTAGGCATTAAGTCTTTAGGAGATTCTATAATACGCTCTAGTGTTCCGTCCAAACTGTATATATATAGTAGTTGTCTTTCGAAGTACTTAGTTAACCATACAGAAGATGTTGTAGGAAATGTTGATCTGAGTAAAGTTGTCTGGATGTCTATGATGGTTTTTAGATTGCAATAAAATTGATATAATGCTTTCGGATTATCATTTTCAATCTGTTCTATTTTGCTATCGCTACAAGATAATGCAACTAGATGGTCTACAAATATATCTTGGTCTTGCGCGTTCATATTACTGATGTTGGTCAGTCGATCTTGTAGTCTATTTTCTTTAACTAATATCTCTACGAAGGGTAATATATTTTTTTGGTCTAGGTATATTGCTGAAATTATTTTTTCGAGGTGGAGGTCTAATAGTTCACGCTGTAGCCGCCCATAGCTTATTTCTGTAGGGCTGCTTGTTCTGTTATATTTGCTTTTATTATGAAGCGTTAAAAGACAAGACACCAGGCCGCTGCCGCATGCTTTATTTGGCCAGAAAATTAGTTTAATGGCTTGAATTTCTACTGGATCGTTTTCGGATACATAGACTAGTTGCGTGCCTCCTGGTTTTGCTTTACATTTACCTAATAGCTCACGCGAGTCCTGTATTTTGTTGTATGTGCCAATATAGCGGGTTTTTGGATGGTTATATATCATGCTTAGCAAAAGCGTTCTCGTTGATATAGCGGGTCCATAATTACTATCGATAGATATCGGATCTAACAAGAGTTTTATGATATTTTCATTGATAATAACCATATCCCGATCGCGCAGCCGACTGTCTATGATGACGTTTTGATAATTTATCGATGCATTTACCATGGATTGTAGGATACGCATGATTGTATTTCTTCGTTCTTTCTCTACTTTACTTGATACCGCTTCTTTTTTTGCCAGCCTCTCTAGGATATTACAATCCCAAAAATTCGATAAGACGCGTTCTTGTAATAGTTCACGCTGTAGCCGCTCATAGTTTGTTTCTTTAGGGCTGCTTGTTGCATGATCTTTGCAAGCTGACGAGTGATTTGGCTTGAAAACCTTGTCTAAAAAATACACTTGGATTTCTTCTAGATCTCGTGTCCTCAGTACTTCTTTTAGCTTTTTTTGATGTCGTGCTAGGAAAAGTTGTAACTGCATGCTATTGCCAGTATTTTTGGGTATCGATTTAAGAAATTCTAGTGATTTTCTTTTTTTTCTGCTTTCCATAATACCGCCAGTGTATTTGATTCCTGCCATAACAATATAGAATGAAGCCCCCAGCGCGAGTGTGTATAGAAGTGTTGAGGTGTGGAGAAAAAGTTTGCATATAGATGCTATAACGATTGAGTTTAGTGCTACTAGTGTATCTATGTGAAGGTTGTTGGTACTGTTATTATTTTTTTTATTTTTGTTTATTTGCATGTGTGTTTTGCCTGTTGTCAGCATTTGTTGTAAGAACAGGATTAGGTTAGCTGGAAACGATCTCAAGGAAAGTGCTTTTTTTTGTAATCGATAACACAGGTCATCGTTGGCTCTTTTTAGTTGGAAGATTGCATTTGATATTACTACCGCACCTAAAAGTATATTTGAGCCGGTTTCGATTGCGGTTGTTGATGGTGTAATAACTAGTAGTGGTATAATTTTAGATAACAGCGTAATGTGGAAAAAAGTAAGCGATATTTTTAATAATATGCCTAGTGTGGTCGTGTTTTCTTTCTTTTTTGTTTTTGCAGTTTTTTTGAAGAAATGGATGTTTTTAATCTCATTAAACACTAACCCGATAAATCCGGCGGCTGTGATGCTAATGTATGATGTTGTGATAATGAGGATGTTCACTAGGATGTTTGCTAACGTTATATTGTTATTAATATTGCGAAACATAGAAATTAATAACCTGATAAATGAAGCGACTGGGATTTTAACGTACGACGTTGTGAACATTCTAAGTTTCATTAGGATGTTATTGTTGCTGGTTTGTTTTACTTTTACGGCCATTATATTCACTCAAATTATTTCACTTAGCGTCTACTGTACATTTCATGCTTATTTTTTGCAAGTGTTTTATTTTGAGTAGTTGTTTTACGTTCTTTTTTTTATGCCTTCAGAGCTGTATTGATCGATCTTTAATGGTTTGTAAATTTTTAATAACTTTATTTATCAGTGTTTTTGTGGCATTATACATCTAATGCGCCCGTAGCTCAGTTGGATAGAGTATCTGGCTTCGAACCAGGTGGTCGGGAGTTCGAATCTCTCCGGGCGTGCTGTGACATGGTACGAACTTTCTAAAATATTTGCTTCGCCATATCTATTTTAGGTTGCATGATGGTTTTAGTGGTGGTGATGTCCAATGTGGTTTATATTGCCTAGATACTGAATCAGTGTCAGTACAATAAATGCAGTCAAAAATACAGCATTGATGTTTATGGTCTTGTTTTTTTCATGTTTGCAACTGCAGAAATTGCAGAAAAGGGCAATATGCATAAAAATACTCATTTCAAGTATATGGATGATGTTGTCAATGAATGGCGGGATCGCTGTGTCAAAGTGAATAAATGTGCTCACAAGCATACTGATGGGGGTTATAAGAATAAAAAGGTTTTGTATACGGCTTTGTGTTATCTTGTCATCAAGGTGTAACTCGGTACTGATTGTTATAAGTGATAGTTCTGATACTTTGTGCCATAAAAAAAATCCAATTATGAGCATGTTGTTGCTGATTACATGTGGGGTTATTGCAAAACCCTCTAGTATGCAGTGTGGGATTAACAGAACGTAGTTAAACCATGGCTTTTTTGTGTGGGTTGTTTTTTTGCAGGTTGTTGTATAATAGTGCTCAATATAGTTTAAGGTTGCGAGGATGGTGCCAGTCAGGACAAAAGTTTGTATGAGTCCGCTATGTTCGATGTTTTCTGGTAGTAGCTGAGTGATAATGTATGCTAGAATTCCGCCTCGGCAAATTTGATCACCATGCTTTAAAATAATTTCTGATTTTGTCGAAGTTATGGTTTTGCTGATTAATTTTGCGCTTAGATAGGACAAAGCCCATGTTATTATGGATGTTGTTGCGATAGCTTGCATGACTTTTTCTCTTAAAATAATATTATTTATTATACATTTATTTTTTTTATATGTAAATAGCTGTGGGCACTAGTGCGTTGTTCGTTAAATGCCTTATTTTTCAGTAGCATCCATGTTTTTTAAAAGCCCTTAACTTACCTATTTTCTTTAAATAAGTAAATTTTGCGCTTCATTATTCACTACATGTATTCTTCATCATCTTCTTGTTGATTTTCTTCCTTAGGTTTTCTACTAGAAGAAAGGACTCTGATTTTTTCAAGGTCTTCAAGTATTTTTCGTTCAAACTCTGTATTAATATTCAGTCCTTCTTTAAGTTTCTGGTCAAGCTCTGTAATCTCTTTATAGCTATCCCCTAGCTCTTCACGAATATCTTTGCTATCGAAAATCTCTTGTGCATCTTTTTTAAATGTACAAAGCGTTTGGATCAGTTCATTGTAGTTGATTGTCTGATGCTCATCATTCTCTAATACATTAGAATAACTCAACCTATACAGCGCCAAAATCCAGGCTTGCATGATGATCACATCTTGATACTGATTGGTATCTAGATATTTAGTAGCAAATTCATAAACATCTATTTTATGTTTGTCATTTAGGTTTGATTCGGCAATAATCGATTCTAGATGCGGTTTACATATACTGTAATAAATTTGATTTTCTTGCTCAATATCTTGTTTGAGTTTTGGCATTTCTAGTTTTTCTGAAGTTTTTTCAAGTATTTGTTTTATGCAGGATTCTACTTTCTTATTTTGTTCTATGTATGTGTTGAATAGATTGTAGAAGTTATGATTTACCTTGTTAGACAATTGAAGAAAATTTTGCTCTTGTTCACTTATATGGTTAATAATATCCTGTAGTGATTGGGTGGTTTTAATTAAGAAGTTTATTTCTTGCTCGGTAAACATGCATTTTTCATTTATTTCTTCCCTAGTTTTAACATATGATTTGATTTTTTCTACTTGTGACCATATTTTGGGGGCATGTTTTGATATGTATGAGCAGTTGTTTTTTATTAGCTCAGCTGTTAACTTGGTTATGCCAAATGAATATTCATAGCATAAGGGGCCATTTATGATATTTTGGTAATGTTTTTTTGAAATGGAACCAAGCTGTGATTTCTTAATTATTTCTGCATATGATGTGTTTTCTTTCATTTTTATCTCTTGTTTTTGTATGCTAATGTTATAGCACATTGTAGGAAAATGTCCTTATTTTTGTAAGAAAAAGTTTAAAAAAGTTTAAATTGACGTTTTTTCCATTAAAAACAGTATTTTTTCTAGTGTTTTGTCATCGTTATACGGCTCAGGTGCTAATATTTTGATAGTGTGGTTGATGAGGAAGTGAATACGCATCTTTACTTGACTGCTTAATTGTATGAGTTGAGCCGGATTTGGTTGAGCTTGCTTCGCATAAATAATGGTTGTACTTTTCCTGGTGATGTTTGCCTGGATAATGCTATTCTTAATCATACATGATTGTATTTTACCCAGTGTTATTAACCTCATCGCGGAGGGAGGAATAAGACCAAAGCGATCCTGTAGTTCATTTTGTATGTGTAGAATATCTTGCTTGGATTCGGCTTTTCGTATTTTACGGTAGTACTGTAATCTACAAATAGTATCTTGTATGTAGTGCTCAGGGATACTCATGGGAATAGACGTTTCAATCTCAATGTCTTGTTCGATATTGTGATTTGGATTTTCTATAGCTAATGTGGCTTTTTTTAATAATTTGCTGTACATGTCTAGGCCAATTTGCGTTAGATGACCACTTTGTTTACTACCAAGCAAGTCACCAGCTCCTCGTATTTCTAGATCTTCACTCGCAAGATTAAACCCAGCACCAAGATGTTTATGCGTTTGGATGCTTTCGATGCGCCTTTTAGCATCAGGCGTGATTAGTGATTCTTCAGGAATGAGCATGTATGCATAGCCTTGGTGGTATGATCTGCCTACACGACCTTTCAGTTGATGGATTTGGCTTAAACCAAAAAGATCTGCCCGGTGAATGATAATAGTATTGGCATTTGCTATATCTATACCTGATTCAATAATAGTACTGCAGATTAACAAATCATAGTAATGATTGGCAAATTCTACCATGGTTGTCGCAATCTTATTTTTTTGTAGTTGACCATGAATGCTAGCACATCTACATGTTGGTATCATTTTTTGTATTTTGCTTTTTATTTTTTCGTGCTGGCCAATATTATTGTGTACGTAGTATATTTGCCCACCTCGTTGGAGTTCTCGCTGTATAGCTTCTAGTAGAACGGCGTCACTGTGGGTTTTGACATAAGTGGCAATCGCTCTTCTATTGGGAGGAGGTGTTGCAATAATAGACATGTCGCGAATATTTGACATAGCCATGTG
>CAXGBK010000203.1:0-1982 GCA_964008345.1 uncultured Coxiella sp. | reverse complement strand
ATGATATCATCAAAAAAAGCGGGTAAGCAGTCCTTGCTTGTTCAGTCGTGTAGTTATCATTTGCAAGTTGCCAAAAAAGGACCAGTAAAGAAAAGTTACCCCAAAGTTCGCAGCTGGCATAGTATAAGATGCCGGGCCAGCTTTTGATAAGCTGGATAAAGGGACGAAGCAGTAGGACATTTTGGCCAAGATGGTCCGGAGGGGTAAGTAGGTCAATATGCGATGATAGTAACCAGGTATAAAGGGTTTGGTAGCCAATTAAGCAAAAGCAAAGACAGTGGAAAGCATGCGCGGTATGGTGTCTTTTTAGCCGGTTCATGTAGATCCCCCCTAGTATAAAGGATAGGGGAAGCACAACAAAAAGGTTTACAACCGGGATGTAAGAAGCATTGAGCCCCGGCAAATTAATCAATACGTCCTCTTTCATGCTGCGAACAATATTATAACTTAGGGTCGCCAAGAACATCAGCACACAAAGTAGGTTGTGATCACTTTTATTGTTGAAATAGAATCTTATTATGCTAGAAATCATAGAGGATAATCTTAATTAGTAAGCTTACCGAGTATATCAGTTAATAACTGAATTTGCAATAAAATATGTATGCTATGCGCCTGTGCGTATGGTATTGCCTACCTGGAGATATAGACAATAAGATTGTGGGGTTTTAGGCTTTAAAGGGTTATTTTTAATAAATAAAAAACACAGGCGTTTACCTTTGCACTACGATATAGTAAGATAACAGGCACAGTATAGATGGAAAAAGAGTTATGAACATTATCAGTCAGCTCAACCAAGCAGCTATTATATTAAAAGACGAATTTCCGTTTCTATTAGAGATTATAATATACGTTTGGGGTATTCAGTTTGTGAATACGGTTTTAGGGGGGCGTCTAAGAGTATTAGGAATACTACCACGTTCGCCAATAGGATTAGTAGGTATATTTGCATCTCCTTTTATCCATGGGGATTGGAATCATATTACTATGAATACGCTGTTCTTCTTAGCTATGGGAAGCATGCTGATATTGCGCGGTCAAGAAGTCTTTTTGGTGGTATCTATCAGTATTATGCTTATCGCAGGGGGGTTGGTTTGGCTCTTTGGTCGAAAAGCCCTGCATGTCGGGGCCAGTAGTATCATCATGGGGTATTGGTCCTATCTTTTGATCAATGCTTATCTCAATCCCAACCTGATCGACATCATTTCAGCTGGACTCGGCTTATATTATTGCGGCATCCACTTAACAGCCAGTTTGATGGCAAATGGTCCAGGTGTATCTGAAGAAGGCCATATAGCGGGTTTTATCGCAGGAGTAGTAACAGCGATATACTATGAGCCAATTAGAAAATGGTTGTTTATGTATGTTTTCTAAAATAATGCTAACGGTTGGGTTAGTAATAGGCATAGGGCTTTCCACAACTTGTCACGCAAAACCCGGTTGGATTTTTGGAGGTGGGCACGGGCAAGAATATGAAGAGACCTACCAAAATAGTGCGGTGCTAATTGGGTTTCCAGGCTGGGACTTGGTCAAAGCAAATCCAAAACTATTTTTTGGTATACAGCCATACTACAGTTTTTGGCATGCGCACGCAGCAGCGCATACGCAAAACCACATTGTTTGGTTAAATCTTGAAGGAAAAGCGTATTTTTTTGAACCATCCACGGCATCCATATCGCCTTATCTACTAGTACAGTTTGGGCCATCTTGGCTCTCCAATAAATTGTTTGGGCAAAGACACCTCGGTGCACATTGGGCGCTTGCGACCACCGTTAATGTAGGTGTAGAAGTGCCAGCAACCAAGCAGTGGCGCTGGGATGTTCGCCTAGGCTTGCTCCATATTTGTAATGCAGGGCTCGCAAAGCCGAATAAAGCCTTTAATTTACCATTGGTTTTACAGATAGGAATGGTGCTATGAGGACGTTAGGATGCCTATGCTTTATTGTACCATCGCTGATGGCCGCGCCACATCATGGTATTTATCT
>CAXGBK010000202.1:0-5259 GCA_964008345.1 uncultured Coxiella sp. | reverse complement strand
TAGGTTGCGCTTTACAGCATCTGGTTTGATAATAGATAGTGTTTTTTCTATTGACATTGTTTGCTCCACATAAAAATCAATATTATAACATTTTTTTGGCTGAGAAAACATCACTTTAATAATGCTTTTTTATACTTTAGTTAACGATGGTGTTGTAAAGAAAAATACGATCTCAAGATAACCGGTTGGGATCAATGTACAAAGATAATCAATGAGTTCGCTGGCTGTTTTTCCAAGTATTGCAAATTGGGTAAATGGGTTTGTGACGCAAGGTGACGGTGACTGCACATTAGAAGATGCGAATATGCCAGCAATCCTCGAAGATGATGTTTATATCGATATCGATGAATTAGGTATAGAAAGTATCATGCATGAGCTGCAGCCTAGGTAAGAGTAGCTTGCGCTTGTACATGAAAGATTATCGATACAGTAATTACTGATACGGTAACTTGAAGAGAGCAGGAATTTTTTTGCAGGTGAGGGGTATTGATGAGGTAGTTGTTGGAATCATTATCGTATTCTCAATTTGCTTGACATGGTTCAAATCCATACAATCGTTAACAGGGAGTTTATTAACAGGATCACTATGGTGATGAGGTGTGGTAATATGAATATAATACGACCTAGGACATTAGCAAGATTCAGATCAATACCAATGCACTAATCGTTAAGATTAGAAAAAGTGTTATAATCTGCGACTCAGGATGCGCTGAGTAAGTCTTATGGTACAGTCATGATTGATTTATACTGTTTACAGTGTGGTCTGCGTATCTAGCTAGGCCATTTGTAGCCTTCATCGGTGCAGAAAAAGTAATATTCCTAGTAGAAGATGCGAACAGTAAGTTATCTGCCAGGAATCATTGTATTTTTATAGTATAATTGACCGGTGAAGTAGGATTTTAGTTCTTGTATTTCAGCAATGTTAAGGTTTGTTTTTGCCGTCGATTCTTGTCTTTTAGGGTGACAGAACGTGTTGCGTATTATTCTTAGCTTGTCTGCGGCAGAGCCCACTTGTGGTTGGGGTCTATGTGCCTTTGTACAGTCATGTAAGCAGAACAGCAAAAATAGGACGTTCTTATTCCCCAACAGGTCCTCAGGGATGCCGATTAGAAGACGGAGTAAAAGAGCTGTGTTGGAGGTTGCGGCTTCTCTGTGCTCTTGGCTGTGCTGGTGAGTAAGAAGGCCATGTGTTATCTGCTGCGTAATTTCTGTGCTTGGGATTTTCGGATTTAAGCAGGCTTCAAGTGGCGTAAAGTATAAAAGATGGTCTGCAATATCTTCAAAGCTTTTTTGCTTGTTTTCTGCTGCAATATCCTGGGTTCGTAGTGTTCTTACAAGGTGATATGTTTTTTTCAGGAAATCTAAGAGGGGTATAACGTTGTCCTCGTTTATTTGGTCGCGGAGCCTGAGGATGTTTTTGCCTAAGCATTGATCCAGAATAGTGTTGTTTGAGTGGGTGGTCACATATTCTGTGGGCCTGGGTGTTGAATACACTGATTGCTCGGTGATTTTACTGGGCTGAAGTTGTAGGGTAGTTTGCAATTGTATGAATTCTGTTGTCTGTTCATAGTGCTCCTGAACCATATCAAACCACATACTTAGCATTGCTGCATATTTCTGGTTTTTTGCTTCTGACACTCTATTGGCTTCTTTAAGAATTTCTTGGTGTGCTAATAATAGTTCTTCTAACGAATGCCTACAGTTAAAGGATTCATGATAAAGTTCATCCAAAGCGGTCTCGAGTTTCTGTAGGATTTGATCTAGCCTTTGCAATAAAAGGTATTCCTGCTTACTAAAGTCTTGGATTGTCTCATTGTCAGATAAGCACAGAGAAAGATTTGCTTTGGTCAAATGAATGTCTTTAATAATCCTCTCTTTTTTGAGATCAAGTGACGGTTTCTTGGCGTCCGATATCATTGCTGAATCGTCATCGAAGCCGTCTTCGATAATCTCATCTATAGTTATACAACCACTTTCACCTCGAACTGCTATCTGTTCTACTGTATCAACAGTGGCTGCCCCTCCTATAGCAGCAGCGTTTGATCGAGAGGCTGTATGCTCTTCTGGCATAAAAAGTCCAAGCCGACTCACCTGAGAAGGTTGGGATTGATGACATGCCCAAAGTAAACAGCTCGATTTTGTCTTTTGGGGATTGTGCTGCAAATCTTTTAGTAAATTTTGAATATCTATAAGTGTGATAGGGAGGTCTTTTTTATACATCTGTCTATAACATGTCTGAAGACAGGAAAGTGTGCTTTTGCCTATTCCTTCGCTTAGGGTATCGCCATTGCCGAGTAGGGTGAATAGAGACAGTAATTCTGTAAGGGCGCCATTTTGAGTGAATACATGCGGTATTTTTTTTGGGGTCTGAATGGTATAGGTTTTTAGATCGAGATTGATATCTATTACTTTTGACTGTTCTGGTGTGGTATGTACGATTTGGCCATATATCGGTGGTTCTTCCTCTCGCTCGACAAAAATATATGTTGGGTCCCGGTTTCGCTCTAGAAATAGAGGATATTGCTTTGTTAGATAATTCATAATATCATCTCTTGCCATCTGTATGTACTTGGATTGTATTCTGTCTCCAGCCTGTTGTACGTTTTGGCGCAATATTTTGTAGTGATCTTGTATGGCCCAGCTGAATGTTGTTGTCTTATAGTCAAGAGTATAAACTTTTTTGTAGTAAGATCTTTCAAGGTTGTCAAAAAAATCATGTACATCAGACTCGTATGCACGTATGTCAAGTGTGCCTAGGAGCATGGTTAATGCTCTGTGTGGTGCGAAGAGCTCTGCCCAATTACCGTTATGATTTGTTTTTACGTAAGCTGTGACTCTTGAAAAGTCTTCTGTTCCTTCTAAAAGACTGTTGGCTGAAATACGTCTTGCTGTGGTAAAAAGAGTATACCATTTATGGATATAAGTAATGAGCTCCGCTTTACATTTTTCGCTGAGTAGTTGGAAAAACCCGATCTTTTGTAAACGAAGAGTCGGGCTCCATGTTTGGATGAGCGCTTCGAATTCAACTAAGGAATCAACGCCAAATGCGCGCTCTAGAACTTTAAGGTAGAGTGCTGGTTTAAAAGATGTTTGCGTAAAGGCTTTGGGAACCAGATTCATTTCAAAAAGCGACGCATTGGCGGATATCATTCGGGTTATTGTATGACAACCATCTGTTTCTGTTGCAAAAAAATCTATATTTTCACAGTGTTTTAGTAGTTCTGTCTTTGACTTATTGTCGACAAACTTATGTGATAAAATACTAAAAGCCAAAGACGGCTTTGCAGATATTATGCTTTTTAATATTGCGTCGGAGGTTTTCTTAGTCAGTAATCCGGTTATGTTGCTTTCATTGACTGTTTTTATAACACCTGAATTGTTAATTAACATGTCTATAACCAGGTTATGATTACCTTTTAGTGCATGGTAAAGCGCAGATCGCCCCGCTTTGTGCAGCAAATTAGGATGAATATGTTTATCAGCAAGTAGATTCCTTATAATATCAGCACATCCGTGTTTAGATGCCTGTATGAGCGCTGATTCTTTGTTAATGGCACCAGCAAGCAAGGCGTTGACTACTGCAGTATATCCTCCGTAAGAGGCTTTTAGGAGAGCACGGCAGCCATTATTGGCAATATTAAGGTCAATGCGGCTATCAGCAAGTAATTTTTCGACTGCTTCAATGTGCCCGCTGGAAGATGCCAATACAAGTGCTGTCGACTCGTCCTGATTGGTAATGTTAGGGTTGGTACGAGCATCAGCAAGCAAGAGTTTTATCGCTTCAGTATTTCCTATTCCAGCAGCAAGCATGAGTGCGGTATCGCTGTCTTTATTTTGAAGATTAGGATCCGTACGCACGTCGCTAAGTAATTCTGCCATCGATGTGGTATTCTCATAAGCAGAAGCGTACATAAGTGCAGTCCATTTTTCTTCATCATCTAAGTTAGGATTGAATATTGTATTTGGGGAATATGCTTGTGTTATAATAAGAACTTTTCTTAAAGTGAGACCGCGTAGCTTTGATATGCTGCAGAGGAATGCGACTCCCATTTGTTGCATGGTTAGACCGCGTAGCTTTGGTCTGCCTAAGAAGAGAGCTGCTCCTCCCGTAATATACGCCGTGCTTATCATAATCATTTCATCAGCCCGTAGTAGTTTTTGCATGTCCCATCCTTCCGATCTAAGAAGCGCTGCTTCCGCAAAATAGGCCAGGCTTATCAAAACCACATCATAAGTTTTTAACTCAAAGGGCTGTAAACAGATATATAAACATCTCCAAACAAGTACAGAAAGAATCAGTATGTGATAATTTCCTAGTGCCTCTTGTTGAGGATGCTCTTCGGTATTCGGAACGTTGTGCATTTTTTAAATTTTTAAATCATTGATATCAATTATATCATAGCGCCTATATGCTGTAAACGGATTGGATATGCTGCATGAAATAAGCGCTGCCGAAGCCCTTGGGTTTTACAGCCATGCGCGCCTACTGCTGACTTATACCGCCAATGCATTTGATCATCCCAGTACATTTGCCTAAATATACGCATATCGCCATTGCTATTTAGATACTCGCGCGCAAGCTGGTTGAAACACAATTGCCATACGAAATTGAGCGGAGGTTTTGATTTTTAGAAAAAACATCACTTTAATAATGCTTTTTTATACTTTAGCTAATGTTTCGAGTTTTGCTTATAGGCGGTGATGATTCGCTCGCTCATACGTATTTGGCAAAAATGAGGTTGCTTAAGAATCTTATAATTAACTAGGGTGTATATTTATTTATTTTATTTATATTCAATGTTATAGTGGTTCTATCAATAAATATTTTATATCATGTATTCAATAATAGATTTTTTTAGAAAATGTTACCAAGATTATTCGAGCCTCAGTTTTCATGACAAGAAGCCTTACTCGTATCAGTTGTATCCATTTTTATCGCAGCTAGCGCTGGGTATTATCACATTCGTATGGTTTCGTTTTATTGATATGGTTGTTGCCTCTATACCTACACACCTAGCGCAGCCCCTGCTTGAGGGCCCAGCAGGAGTATTGCTAGGAGGGACTTTTTTTTTACTGCTGGGTTTTACTCATATTTACCATTTTGTGATAACGGGTTATTGGCTGATTAAGATGTTACCCAAACGCACCCACCGGTTAAATGATATGTTTAATCGGATATCTTTGTCGAATGCAATGGATGTATCTGCAGGACCGATGGTAAAACAACGTCATTTTCACGCCTTTTTTATTATTTGAGTT
>CAXGBK010000201.1:0-13843 GCA_964008345.1 uncultured Coxiella sp. | reverse complement strand
TGTGATTAGCTCACACCACGAAAGATCAAGGATCGTTAATGCAGTGCATGAGGCAAGTGGGCTAAGGTCTGTGATTTGGGTACAGGAACCAAGACGAAGGGCTGTTAGTTCAGGTAAAACTGGAAGTGTACTAAGTACTTGATCTGTGATTTGTTTACAGAACGAAAGATCAAGTTTTGTTAGTGCCGTACAGGAAGCAAGAGGGCTAAGGTCTCTGATTTTTGCATACCGTGTAAGATAAAGTCTCATTGGTACTTTGCAGGCGGAGGGTGAGCTAAGAATTTTGCCGGTTGGTTGGCCGCATTAACGTAATGTTGTGTGTTGTGTAGCGTTTGAAAGTGAAAGGCTAGCGTTAGCTGAGCCTTTCTAAAGCTTGTAAGTGGATTTCATAGTTTGTAAGGGTGTCTTTCCATACGTTAACTTGGTCCAGCTCTTTTGCAATGATATCTTTCGGAGCATTGTCTAAATAGTGGGTATTTTTCAATTTTGCTTGTGCTTTATCCAGTTGTTTTTGTATTTTTTGCATTTGCTTTTGAACCCTTGCTATTTCTTGCTCTTTATCTACAAGATCTTTAAGCGGCATAAAAACGGTACCGTATGCAGTAATATGACGTGCACAGGCTTCGTTAGATAAGGGGGCGGTTTGCCACTGAAGTGAGCTTGTTTTCGCCAGATCTTGGATAAGATTGCCATACTGTTGGGTGTAGTCTTCATTCACTGACGCGCTACCGCATAAGTAGATCGGTACTTTTTTTGCAGGACTGATGTGCATTTCTGCACGCATAGTACGGATACTGGTAACAATCGTTTGTAACCATTGCATGGGTTTATCACAGTTTTGCTGAAAGCGCTTATGGTTTATTTCTGGATAACGGCTAATCATAATGCTAGCACCCTGTAGTTTCATAACGGGTTTTAATTCCTGCCAGATGGCTTCTGTGATAAAAGGAATAATGGGGTGTAACATGCGAACGGTTTCTTCAAGTACACAAAGTAGGGTGTGCTCAGTAACCGAAGCTTGGTTTGTTTTAAGACGAGGCTTGCTGAGTTCGATATACCAGTCACAAAAATCGTGCCAGACAAAATCATAGAGTGTCTTTGAGAGTAAATCAAAACGATATTCGGTTATATGTTTTTCGCATTGCATTTTCGTCGTCTCAAGCCTCTGGTAGATCCAATGATCGGAAAAGCTGAGTTCCTCCGGATGTGGAGGCGGCGGAAAGCTCTGAATTTGGCCAAGTACATATCGGGTCGCGTTCCAGAGTTTGTTGCAGAAGTTACGATAACCTTCCAGTCTTTGTATATCAAATCGTATGTCACGTCCTGTGCTCGCCAGCGCACAGTAGGTAAAACGTAAAGCATCCGTTCCATAAGGACGTATGCCTTCAGGATAGGACTTTTTGGTGTTTTTAACGATTTTTTGCGCTTGGTCTGGCTGCATTAGGCCTTTTGTACGCTTCTCTAATAAGGCCTCTAAATCGATACCATTAACCAGATCGAGAGGGTCGATTACGTTTCCTTTACTTTTGGACATTTTGTGATTGTGTTCATCCCTGATAAGACCGGTGATGTAGATATGCTTAAAGGGTATTTCTTTGCAACAATACAATGACATCATAATCATTCTTGCTACCCAATAGAAAATGATATCATGGCCTGTCACCAGCACTTGACTTGGGAAGTACGTTTGCATATCTTTTGTTTTTTCAGGCCATCCAAGTGTTGCAAATGGCCATAATGCGGATGAAAACCAAGTATCAAGGACATCGGGGTCTTGCTTGAGGAAGATGCTTTTATCTAATCCATAGTAAGTGCGAACGTCTTGTTCAGTTTTTCCAACATAGATATTATCTTCTTCATCATACCATGCTGGAATACGATGCCCCCACCAGAGTTGTCGACTGATACACCAGTCCTGGATGTTTTCTAGCCATCTAAAATAGGTGTTTTCATAGTTTTTAGGATAAAAGGTAATGTCGCCATTTTTGACGGCATCATAAGCTGGTTTAGCGAGTTCTTCACAGGCAACAAACCATTGCTTTGTTAGATACGGTTCGATGGCAACACCACTACGGTCTCCTGTGGGAATGGTATTGGTATGGGGTTCGGTCGCTTCTAGTAAATCTTTTTCTTGGAGTTCAGCGATGACTTTTTTCCGAGCTTGTTCACGTGATAGCCCTTCATAGGCGCTAGGGACATTGGTCATCGTGGCTTTTTCAGTCATCACGTTGTGCAAAGGAAGATTGTGTCGCTTACCTACCTCATGGTCATTAAAGTCGTGTGCAGGGGTGATCTTGACGCAGCCGCTTCCAAAATCCATTTCCACATACGTATCCGCAATGATGGGAATCGTACGATTACAAAATGGGAGATCCACGGTTTTCCCAATCAGGTGCTGGTATCTTGGATCATCTGGGTGAACGGCACAAGCGCTGTCTCCAAACAAGGTCTCAGGACGTGTTGTCGCAACAATAAGGTATGCATCACTACCTGTTATAGGATATCGTATATGCCAAATGTGTCCTTGTTTTTCGACATTGATGACCTCAAGATCGCTGATGGCTGTTTGTAATTGGGGATCCCAGTTGACCAGCTTTTGCCCGCGATAGATACGCTTATCTCGATAGAGTTGGATAAATAACGTGATGACCGCATCGGATAGGCCCTCGTCCATGGTGAAGCGTTCACGATCCCAGTCGACCGACGCGCCAAGATGGCGTAGTTGTTTGGTTATTGTTCCGCCAGATTGACTTTTCCAATCCCAAATGGCTTTGAGAAAATCTTCTCGACCCAGTTCATGCCGCGAAACACCTTGCTGCTCAAGACGCCTTTCTACAAGCATTTGGGTAGCAATGCCTGCATGATCTGTCCCAACTTGCCACAAGGTTTGATCTCCACGCATCCGGTGGTAGCGAATTAAACAGTCCATTAAAGCCACTTGAAAGCCATGGCCCATATGCAGACTCCCCGTCACATTTGGTGGTGGGATCATAATACAATAAGCTTGGTCTGCAGGCTTGGGTTTATTGTAACCTTCTATCTCCCATTGTTTGGACCAGTGCGCTTCGATTTTGTGGGGATCGTATGTTTTCTCCATTAGTGTAATGTCCTTGTGTTGGGATGAAGCCCTTGTTTTTTGTAGGCTTGATAGATTTTTCGGTACGTTGCTTTTTCACAGTCGTTTACCAGTTCGACATGGTGGGTATGGCTATTAAATGATGCGAAAGGTTTGTGTGTTAAGTTGATGATAACACTGCATTCTTTTAAGGAAGATAATTCATGATGGATAAGGATTTGTGGGAGGTTGTTGATAGATCCTGCTTGGCGATGCGCCAGAAATGAATAAGGTTGGTAGGACCAAAGCCAATCTTCCAAGTAGTCGCTTAAGGCTTGGTTTTTGGTAAGACAAGCGGTCATAATTTGTTGCTGATTGTGGTAACTTAGAGCATAGAATAGAAAACCTTCTTTGGTCCGATCCACTTGTTCTGGAGGTAAAAGAAAACTCAGGTCACTGTCGGTTGGCAGCATAGTTGGTATTCATAAAAGTTGGGTTATCATACTATTTTTTACGTTAAAAGACAAGTTGTCTGTTGGTTTATTGGGGTTTGTGTGCTAAGGTTTTTCATTGTTTTCTGGTTATTTGAAGAGGGTTTTATGAAGGTTACGGGTCTGTCAGATAGGGTTGTTATTATTGGTTCTGGCATGGCCGGGTATTTTCTTGTGCAAGCCATTCGGGAGCAAAGTAAGGATGTTCCTGTGGTTTTATTAACGGAAAACAACGGTCGCTTTTACCCAAAACCGATGCTTTCTTCTGCATTATATCACCGTAAGTCGCCTGCGGATATTGTGACCGCTACTGCCGATGAAATGGCTACAAAATATCAGGTGGATATTCGAACCTTTGCCTGTGTGGAGATGATTGACTCAGCGGCTAAGAAAATTTTTTACCGTCAGGGTGACAACAAGGAAGTTTTGGAATACGCACATGTCGTTTTAGCCACGGGATCTGATCCTAAGACACTTCCTTTAGCTGGATCTGGGGTGTCGGAATGTTATCAGATTAATACATTGGAAGCTTACGAGTCGTGGACGTCTAATCTTAATACGGGTGATAACATTGCCATTATAGGCTCTGGCTTGGTGGGTGTTGAGTTCGCGCACGACCTTACGCATGCTGGATATAATGTGCAAGTTATTTCGCAGTTTGAGCAGGCGCTTTATGGCCTTGTTCCTGATAATATTGGTTTGAAGGTCCGTCATCATCTTCAATCCCTAGGTGTGGATTGGATGGTCGATCGTTGTCTCCAAAGGATAGAAAAGGTCAAGGATGGGTTGTTACTTTGTGGAAGCGATGGTCGCGAAATCCTGGTGGATAAGGTGCTTATGGCTGTAGGGATTGCGCCTCGGACCGATTTAAAGGCGGAAGGGGTGGTTGTAGAGGATCGTGGCGGTTACAAAGTAGATGTTTATGCCAAAACAGCAAACGCATCGATTTATGCTATCGGCGATTGTGCGTGTGTGTGTGGCTTGCAAATGACTTATGTTGCTCCGATTAAGCAGCAGGTGAAGGCTTTGGCACAGACATTGACGGGTGTATTAACGCCGATTGTCTATCCTGCGATGCCGGTTGTGGTGAAAACACCGACGATGCCTTTAACGATGGTTCCTGTGCGAGGAGACTACCAAGGTCGATGGCATGATGTGTCGGAGCAGGATGATCAGGCTGTTAGTGCATTTTATGATGATGATCAGCATCTTAGAGGTTTTGTATTGCAAGGTGCTGCAACCGTTAAGCGTTCAGAATGGCTTGAGAAAATGCCGATGTTGATGGGGTAGAGGAAAAGACGGGTGATATTTTATCGGTATGTGAATAGTCAGATTATCAACTATACGTCTCGGTTTTTATGCGTTTTGGCAGGCCTTTTTGCCTTTGTTGAAACGGTAGAAAAAATGCTTATTTTTCCGAGAAGTTTATCGTTGATCGGCATGTTGAAGTTGTGGTTACTGGCTTCTCCGATGTATATAGCTTTGTTGTTTCCTGTATGTTATTTATCCAGTTTGGTTTATCATCATACCAATTGGGCAAATCAGCAGGAGCTGTTGGCTTTTTCAACGCTTGGTTGGGATGATCGCTTACGTTGGCGAGGCGTGGTCATGCATGCGATGTGGATGGTTTGTTTGGTTAGTGTGTTACAAGGGTTTATAACACCTTGGTCGAGACAGTATGAGCGTCACTATTTGGAATCTCTATTGGCAGATTCGTGGCAGCCTGTTCTCAATCGTGGGCATTTTAATCATGTCCATGTATCGGGTCGTGATATGATTTGGTTTTATCCCAAGAAAAATGACGCTAAGCCAGTTGTTTTTATGGCTGTCCCAGATCGTGATAAGGTCTCGGTTATGCTGTTGGATCGTTTGGAGATTCGTGGTGGATTGCAGCCAAGCTTACTATTAGAAAATGGCAATCAGTATTATTTTGATAAAGAAAGGCTAACGGCTTCTTTGAAATTTGCTAGGATGACACAGCCATGGGGTATGATTTCTAGGGTTTTGAAAGGGGATCTTTTTTTGATGGATTATACGCAATTGTTAGATCATGGGGATAAGGCGGGGCATTTAGAGTTTACCTGGCGGATGCATACCGCATTGATGGTAGGGGTATTGGCTATTGTCGCGGCTATGGTTATGGATTATGCTACTTGCCGTTGGCATTCTAAACATCTGATTGTCGAGATGGTTTTTTTGTATGTTTTGTATTTTTTCTTGTTATCGATGGCTAAAACACAGGGGGCTTTGTATGAGCAATGGGCGGTGTTTTTCTATATGGCTGTGCATGGGCTTATATTGTGCGTGGCAAAGTGCTTGACTTTATACAATCGAAGATTACGAGGTTGATATGTTGATTGCATCGTATTGTCGTTCATCGTTTTATACGATAGCGCTAGGTGCTTGGTCTATGGCCATGTTGCTGATAGTTATGTTGACGTGTGTAGGTGATTTTCATCAGGTTAATCAATATTATCAAGTTGGAGACTTGGTGTGGTATGCGTTGGGGACGTTACCATTTCATTTGACACGTTTTAATATGTTGATATTATCGGCTGTTTGTTGTTTCTGGATTTTTCGGATGCGACAGTCACAAGAACTTATAGCATTGCATGTGCAAGGGGTATCTACTTGGCGAGTGTGTGGGATGCTATTGCCGGCTATCCTGCTATTAACAGCTATTATTGTTGCTAGCAATGAATGGTTATCGCCACTTATGTCTGTACGAGCAAAGCAGGTGCGTTCAGAGGCCATAAGTGGTGGGATGCTGGGTTTTGACGAAGATACGGTTTGGTTTAAGACTTCTACGGGGTTTTTGTATGCGCATTTGAGTGATGATCGTTGGACCTTGCGTGATGTTTACCATTTTGAGGTGACCGGCAAGGTATTGGACCGTTGGATGCATATGCCAAAGGTGCGTTATCAGGGGGGTGGCAAATGGCTTGCGGACGTGGGGCATGCCTATAAGCTTGTTGGGCAGGTTCAGCAAAAGCAAATTAGAAATAATATTGCGGTGCCTTTAAAAATCAATCCTGATTTGGTGGATCTTGTTAAAACGCGTTCGGAGTTTTTGACGTTACCGCAGCTTTGGAGAGGGCTTAGCCATGGTACTTCACACGGTATTACGCCCAATCTAGATTGGCCGATGTTTTGGTTGCGCGTGATGTCACCAGTGCAAGCCCTGACGATTGGAATGGGGCATATTTATGTTTTGCAGCAAGCTCTTTCTAAGCGCTCAAGGCGTTTTAGTGGCTTGCTTTGTGGTTTGCTGGGGATTATGACAGGGTATTTTTCTCTGTTGGAAGTGCTTCGTCAAACCCGTTTTGATATTGGTTTTTGGTGGGCTTTGTTACTTAGTGGTGGGTTTTGTGGATGTTTGTTATGTTCCTTTATCTGGGTTTCTGTGTTTAAAGATTAGTTGGTGGGCCGGATAAATCCAAGTATATCTTGGGTGACGGTTGTTGGAAATTGGTAGCCTTTCTGGCAGCGACCTGTGATGATTTTTTGTTGTGTGTTGTATTGTAGTTCTGCAATTTGCGGGGCATTGATGTGTGTGAAATGGATATCTTCTGTACTCGGGCCTTCTTGGTATTGGCAATGCTCGCCGTAGTGGCTACATGGTAGAAGTTGTCCGTAGCCTTCGCTACAGTGGTAGCTTGGGTGGTGCATGGAGATGACGCAGGCCGAATTTTCTGGGCAGAAGACGGGGTATATTTCTGCTTTACATTGTTTGATCCAGTGTTCGATCAATTCCTCTTTTTGACTGGGTTGTGGTGTGAAAATCATACGAATATGTGAGGTGTCATGTGTGGAGTAGATCGATTCTTTAGCGGCTTCAAGAAAATCGTGTTCGACGATGAGTACGCTACTACGATGGTCGTAGATGGATTCTATGGTAGCCGCTGATTTTTTCGGTTCTTTGGGTAGTGTGGTGGGTATGCCGGCAGTGAGTGGTAACATAAACCCCATGTGGAAGCCAAGTGGTTCGTGCAATCCTATTTGGTTATAGCAGATATCGTGTCCAAGAATGTTAGATAATTGTTGAAGTTGTTTGGCCTGTTGGCAGATGTTGTGATGACTGAGCACGATGGGTTCTTGTGATGTGTTGGGGAAGATAATGGCGGGGGTTTTATCCGCTGGCGTATGGATATGTATGGTTTCCCAAAAATAGACTTGGTGATGACAATCATTAGGGTGGAGAATGGGGATGTTTTGTTCTTCACATATTTGGGTTATGGGTTGATCTTTTTCGGTTATCTCGTAACTTACCATTGCGGTGGGTTGGTATTTTTTTAGATAACTTAATCGCTGCTCGAGGCTATGGTTTGGGTTAACGGGCAGGACGATATGTTCACCAAAGAAGCAGCCCATCATGGCAACTGCCATATCACAGCTGCTGGGAAGATGGATTGCGATGAGGCTTTGGGCTGGAAGGTGTTGGAGGGCTTTTTTAAATCGGTGTGCTTGGTTGATGAGTGTACGGTAGCTAATCATGTCGTTCCAATTGTTGTCACGGACGATAAAGCGGTCTGTGTATTGTGATTGTATTTGTTGCATATGTTGGTGGATATGCTGTGTTTTGGACATGCTGACGTAGGTATCGGTTAGGCTTTGGAACATTTTGCGTGCAATAAAGGCTTTTTTGTTTTGTTTTGGGATGTTTTCGGTATGAATGTCTATTCCATGATGAATCCCAAGGCGTATTTTGGGGAATAATTGGCGTTTGCTGCGGCCATCGTCTCGGCTACTAATATGGTTCATGCCGCCTTGGATAATGATGGTTTGCACTTTTGCCTTGGTGTGTTCGCTGATAATGGCTGCGCCTTCGTAGAGTTTCATTAGGTTTCCGGTGTTGCTGATACGACCTTCGGGGAATATTAGGCAGCGTCTTCCCGATTTAATTGCTTTGATAACTTGCTTCATACTGTGGGGTGAGCTCGGTTTCATAGGGAATATATCGGCAAAAAGTGAGCCTATTTCAATAATACCCCAGGTGTTTACCCAGAAGGGATGAATGGGGTAGATCAGTTTTTCAGAAAACAATGAGCCGATTAGTCCAACGTCGAGTAAGCTTGTGTGGTTAGCAATAACCAAAGTTGGTTCATCTGTGGTTTCTGGGTAGGATCCATGGATGTCAACGGCATATAATATGCGCATGGTGTTGCGTATAAGGCTGCTTAGAAACAAAAATAGCGGGCCTTTGCTGGCATTCTTTCGATGGCAGAAGCTCAAAGCGGTAGAAAAAACTATGAGTCCAATGATGGCGTATTGTGTGGGTATTTGTTGTGCAATCATAGACCCAGTCCAGAGGGATACGATGGCCAATCCATGTACAATCGTGTGAATGACATGGTTTTTTTCTGTCTCATCTTCTAGATGTAATTGGTTGATGGCAGGGAGTACCAGCCATGCGGCTACGGTGCCTAAAAAAATACAAGCACTTACTGGACCTATATTGTAAGAGTATCCTGATATGCCATTATTTAGCCATGCTAGAGGCAGTAGGCATGATGCGGTTGCAAATAGGCCATAGAGGAGGGTTGCGGCGCTTTCATTAAGGGGGCTGTGTCTGCTTTCAGCGCAACTGTATAGGCCAAGGATAAAACCAATGAGCCAAAATGGCCATAGATAGACGGCGTTTTGAAAGCTTAATGTGCCAAGCCAACCGATGTGTAGCCAGAACCAGGTGAGGGTTGTTAATTGTAATCGGGCGGGGTGTTGTTGATAGAGTTTTTGCAGTGTTTGTTGGATGCTTTGGCTAGATGTCTTGGTGTAATGTGCTTGTGGGGCTGGCTTGCTTCTTGGGCTAAAACTGTATGAGAGCGCGTACATAGAGCTTAGTGTAAGGCATAGCGTGCTAATCCAGTGCGTATGTATACAGATTTGGCTGATTAGGATGCCAAGAAGTAGCCCAGAGGTCATGGCAAGCATTTGTTGGGTAAGACTATCTTGGTTGGAGTCGGTATAGGTGAAGATATGGCTTTGTGTGATAATGGTGCTAATCATTCCAAGATAGCATGAAATGATACAGGTTATTAAATAGTATCCGGTTGGATTGTGTATGAGTAATATGGCAGATGGGATCCAAAGTAGCAGAAATTGAACAAGGCAGGTTGGTTTGATGGGGATATTGGGTTTGGGGATATGGCTTAAATAGCGTAGATAGAGAAATAACAGGCTAATAGTTAGACTTAGGCCAAGTCCAGACATAAGCCATATAGAGGGTGTGGCTGGATCAATATGATGGTAAAGTGTGGCAATAAATAGCCCCATCAGTCCGTAGCAATGCAGTATATGGCTATGGAGGCTATGGGGTTTGGATAGGGCGCTAATGGCGTAGGCTGTCATTATTTACTCGCAGTGTTGAGGTTGTTGTAGGTATTGTAGGTGTTTTGGGTCGAAGTATTGGGGTAGTCCTTGGTCGTAGCTTGGATAGCACTCTCCTTGGATAAGGGGGGCAAAGTATTGTTTACCTTCTTCGCTGATATGGGTTTGGCAAGAGCTGATATAGTTATCTGGGACGGTTTTTTCTTTGTTGGCGCATAATGCTAAGGGTGTTTGGATGATATGCCATTGGTTGTTGGGGGTTCTTTCTAGTCCGAGAAGGGCGCATGGCGCTTTATTTATACATGCGTGAATGGCGGCTCTTCCTAGTTGAATGGCAATGGATACGTCGATGCTTGCGCGAATATGTCCAGCCGATCTTTGTAGATAGTCGGGGATGCTATAGTGGGTTTTATAGTGGAGGTTGTCTTGTACTAGGCGGGCTAGTTCCTGGGCGACACCCCCAAGTTTATGATGACCAAAGGCGTCTTTTAGGTTGCTTTGATTGAATCGTTTGCCGGTTTGTTTGTGGATGATGCCTTCTGAGGCGACGACGATGCAAAATCCTTTTTTTGCTACGACTTCTTGGGTTTTTGCCAGATATTCTTCGGTATCGACCGGTCTTTCTGGTAGTAAAATAATATCGGGGCCGTGGCCATTTTCGCATGCCATAGCTGTTGATAGTGCTAGCCAACCACTGTGTCGGCCCATGACCTCCATGATGAAGACCTTAGTGGATGTGGCAGACATAGCTTGTGTGTCTAGGCTTGCTTCTCGGATGCTCGTGGCAAGATATTTTGCACAAGATGGGAACCCTGGGCTAAAATCGGTGCCATAAAGGTCATTATCGATGGTTTTAGGGATGCCATAGCAACGAAGAGGGCTATGGGTTATGCTGGCCGCTTCATTGATTTTTAGGCTGGTATCTTGGGAGTCGTTGCCGCCTTGGTAGATGATGGTGTCGATATGATGGGTTTTGCAATTTTGCAGTAAGGACTGCCATGCTTTTGGGTTGTCTTGGTAATGGGGTAATTTGTGACGGCACGAACCAAAGACGCTACTGGGCGTTTGGCAGATTGTTTCTAGATCTTGTTGGGTTAGGGAAGTGGTATCATAGATCTTATTTTGGATTAAGCCTAGTATGCCATTTTGTGCTATTAAGATGGGTGGGCATTTTTGTTTTCTTGCCTCGGTGATCACGCCGTAGGCAGTGCTATTGAGGACGCTTGTTACGCCACCGGAGTGTGCAAATAGGATTCTTGATATCGGCATAATCTAGGCTCCTTAGATGATAGGCTAGTATACCTTATTACTAAGTAAGCTCGCAAATGCTAGTGGTGTTCTAGCTTTTGTTTTCTTTCTTGCGCACGATTTTTTCTTTGATACGTGCTTTCTTACCGGTTAGGTTGCGTAAGTAGTAGAGCTTAGCACGTCGTACGTCACCGCGTCTGAGGACTTTGATCTCGGCGATATGTTGGCTGTAGAGGTGGAATGTTCTTTCTACGCCTTCTCCGTAGGATATTTTTCTAACTGTGAAAGAGGAATGGAAGCCTCGGTTTCGTCTTGCAATGACAACGCCTTCGAAGTTCTGGATACGCTCACGATTGCCTTCACGAACTTTTACCGCGACAACTACTGTGTCACCAGCACGGAATGATGGTGCTTTCTTGTCACCTAAAAGGCCTTTTTCATACTCTTGCATAATCAAGTTGATGTTTACTGTTGACGTGCTCATAGTCTCTTCCAGTTAGTTTTAAAACAATTAGACGTGTATTATACCTTTTTTTTTAGACAAGTCAATAGACGAGATAGGCTTATGGTACGGTATTTTGTCATTCCGGGTGTATCCGCGTTGCCTCTCCAAAGATCTTACACGTAGCAACAAATGGTCTGCGCAGGGCGCGAATCTGTTACGTGCTACTTGTGTTTCTGGGATTTGTAGTAAGACCTTGCTCTTGTTCTGTTGGTAGTACAGACTTGCGTATGCTTTCTCTACCTAATGAGCTTTTGCGCATGCTTTCTCTCCCCATCGCACTCTCCAGATCAAGACTTAACCTATCTAACTTTTCACGATTATCGCCGCCTACATATCCTTTTTCATTAGGAGGTGAGGGTATAGGTTTGTGGGTAGTTAGGGTCAGGGGTTGAAATTCCGACTCGGGCACGGTGTCAAGGGCATTCGTGCTACTCATTTGCTGGATCTTATTCTCAATCATTTCTCTCCCCTTATCATCACCAGCAACCATGATGAGCGCTTGAGCAGCCGGACTGGTTCGTACTAACTCATCAATCTCAGACCCTTTAGCTTGTTGTGTACCCGGTTCATTTTGTGTGATGGTTAGTGCCGCATCTGCCATTTCGTTTTTCATTTCCGTGACCGCGTGGTAATCGTGGTGACCTGTCGTTATCTCTTTTAAACTTCTTAGCGCATCTTCTGGATTTCCTGCTTTTATTTGGTTTCCTGCTTCTATTGAAGACTTGTTTTTGTCTCCAAATTCATCCGATATGGTGTCGATTTTTGTAAGATCTAAATTACCATCTTTATCTTTTGTAAGATCCAAATTACCATCTTTATCTAGGTCTATTTCTACGCCATCGATTGTTACTTTTCGATTGGATATTTTTGCTTTATCGAATGTAAGGTTTCCATTTGGAAGTCTTTTCATGCGTCTTTCATATTCTTTTTGTAAGTATTTTTTGAGATTTTTTGTATTTTTTGCGGCTTTTGCTCGTTCAAGACATTTATCGAATATTTTATTGTCTCCTTGGTTCAGCTCCATAGTTTGTAATAGGAGTTTGTTTGAATCTGTGACTAGCTTTTCAGCTTTTTTTATTTGTTTTTTTAGGTTCTTTATCTTTTCTTCTTTAGCTGCTACAGCTTTTTTTAATTCTGCTTCGGCGCTTTTCACGGCTCCTGGGGACTCCTTTTTTTTATTTTCTATGTCTGTTAATAGCTGCTCTAGTTGGCCTTTTGGATAGTTATCTTTCATCACTTTCTCTAGATTAGCTTTTTTTTCTTCTAGTTTTTTTTTCTTATCCCCTAGTTTTTCTATCTTATCCCTTCGTATGGTTAGAGCTATTGGATCCGAAAGTTTTGGTTGTTTAGTTTCTAGTTCACTTTCATAGGTTTCTAGTTCACTTTCAAGTGTTTTGAGCTGCTTCGATGCCACAAGGGCTTTTGCTAAATTTTTGACTTTTGCGTAATCTTTTTCAATCCCCAGTCTCATAATTAACCCGGTATTATTTAGTGTTTCAAGCGATTCTTCTTTTTTTTGCAATTCTGTTTCTAGTTTCTCTTTTATGGCATGCGCATCTGATGTATTATCTGTAATCTTTGCTGCTTTTAATAGCTCAGTCATATCTTTCTTGACACTTGTTTGTGATGTTAGAGTTTGGCGTTTCTGAAAGAGCGTTATCCCTTCTCGTTTTGAGTACTTACTCATGGAAGATGATTTAAAACCCTTTGCTTCTTTTTTTGCTTTTTTTCTTGCTTTTGCATTAGTTATGATTGTTTTTATATTTTCCAATCCTTGTTTTTTTCCTTGAGTCTCTGCGTGCTGGAAGTAACTGCTTTCCGCCAATAATGCCGTGAGCGCTTCTTTTTGTGTTGTTTTGAAATCATCACTTGATTCTTTAGATGTTATGTTTTTTATCATCCTAGTTATTTTGCGTTTATTTTGGTTCTTTACGCTTAGCAAAGCCGGTAATCCTTTTTTTATTATAGGCGTTCTGGATACCTTCCTTGCTTCGCGTATTTTCTTATTATTTTTATCCATATTATCTGGATCAATGCCTAGTTGTTCTAGTTGCTTTTTTGCTTTTTCGAATGCGCTTTTTCTATCTCCCATGGTCTTTTGACCAAATTGGACTAGCCCTTTACGCGTGCCGTCTTCTTTTAATTTTTCCTTAGCCTTCTTGTACTCCGCTATAGCCTTTGATACTTCTTTTGCTGTAGCGATTGAGCCCATGGGGC
>CAXGBK010000200.1:0-6111 GCA_964008345.1 uncultured Coxiella sp. | reverse complement strand
TGGTCTCCGGAGATACAGCTGCCATCGCAACTGGCAACGCTTTAGCATTGCAATCGATCCCACAAGGAACGACGATCCACGCAATAGAAATGAAGCCAGGTAAAGGTGCCCAAATCGCTCGCTCAGCAGGCGCATACGCAACGCTTGTATCGAGGGATGGTGCCTATGCAATCATAAGGTTACGTTCTGGGGAGGTTAGAAAAGTTCCTGCAACTTGTCGTGCGACGATTGGTACGGTATCAAATGTAAAGCATAACCTTGAAAAGCTTGGTACCGCTGGAGCTAGCCGCCGTAGGGGTAAACGCCCAACGGTACGTGGTGTTGCCATGAACCCAATCGATCACCCGCATGGTGGTGGTGAAGGTAGAACATCAGGTGGCAGACACCCTGTTTCACCATGGGGCTGGAAGACAAAAGGAATGAAGACAAGAAGCTGTAAACGAACAGATTCTATGATATTAAAGCGTAAGAGAAAAGGAGATAAGTAATGCCACGTTCGACTAGCAAAGGGCCATTCGTAGACCATCACTTACTTAAGAAAGTCCAGGAAGCTATTGAAACAGGTAGCCGCAAGCCGATTAAGACTTACTCAAGGAGATCTTGTATTTTACCTATGTTTGTAGGGATGAAATTCCTAGTGCACAATGGTAGAGTATTTGTACCTGTTGATGTAACAGTAGAGATGGTTGGAATGGTTATGGGTATGTTTGCCATGACTAGACTATTTAAACAGCACTCTGGCGACAGAAAGTCATAAGGAAAAGGAGAGGAGGCTTAGTATGCAACAAGCAAAGGCAGTATTACGATCACAGCGGATGTCGGCATTGAAAATGCGTTTAGCGTGCAATGCTGTGCGCGGTATGGCGGTAGATAAAGCATTAGACATCTTAGGACACTCTAACAGAAAGTCTGCTAAGTCCTTATATAAATTGTTAGCATCGTGCGTTGCTAACGCCGAAAACAATCACGGAATGGACATCGACTCGCTTTTTATATCAGAGATATTCGTCGATGAAGCAACGGTTATGAAGCGCATGCGCGCAAGAGCGCGTGGTCGCGGAGATAGGATTTTGAAAAGATCCTGTCACGTTACCGTAGTAGTAAGTGAATCAACAGAGATATAGGTAAAAGTTATGGGCCAAAAACAAAATCCAGTCGCGCTAAGATTAGGTATTAACAAGACATCATCATCTTGTTGGTACGCAGGTAAAGCACAGTATAAAGAAAACATAATGGAAGATTTCAAACTACGCCAGTACATAGAAAAAAACTATAGTGCTGCCGGGATAGCTTCGGTACTAATACAGCGTACATCACAGAATATACAGGTGCGTATCAGCTGCGCAAAGCCAGGGATCATAATTGGGAAAAAGGGATCCGATATCGATAAATTGCGCGCAGAACTGAGTAACCTTATGGGTAAAGCCATACATCTATCCATCGATGAATACAGAAAGCCTGACCTAAGCGCAAAGCTGGTAGCAGAATCCATAGCCAATCAGCTCAAACGTAGAGTTCAGTTCAGAAAGGCCATGAAGCGTGCTATGCAGTCTACGATGAGAGCTGGCGCAAAAGGTATCAAGATACTCGTTAGCGGTAGGCTAAACGGGGCAGAGATAGCACGTAGTGAAGGGTGCCACGAAGGAAGGGTTCCGCTTCATACATTCAAAGCTGATATCGATTATTATATCGCCACTGCCAAAACGACCTATGGAATTATAGGCGTAAAAGTGTGGGTATTTCGCGAAGATCCTGTGTTAACGAAGCAAAAAGACGAGGTAGTATAGTATGTTGCAGCCAAAGAGTCGTAAGTATAGAAAAGATTTTAAAGGAAAAAGTGGCCGGATATTAGGTAAGGCAAGAAATCCAAAGGTTTGCTTTGGTGAGTTTGGCATGCAAGCAGTCACAGCCTCTAGGTTGACCGCAAGGCAGATAGAAGCAGCACGTCGTGCTATTTCCAGGGCTTTCAAAAGGCAGGGTCGGATTTGGATTCGTGTTTTTCCAGATAAGCCGATTACCAAAAAGCCACTTGAAGTACGTCAGGGTAAAGGTAAAGGAAGCGTAGAATATTATGTTTTTTTAGTGAAGCCTGGAACAATTATTTTTGAAGCATCAGGCATTGATGAGGAGACTTGTAAGGAGGCATTTCGCCTAGCCGGCAGTAAACTTCCATTTAAGGTTAAGATGGTTAAACGTGAAGTGGTGGGGGAAAATGAATAAGACTAAAGAGCTTAGAGAGATGAGCGGTACAGATTTACAGCAGAAACTTGAAAAAAATCTGCATGAAATACTCGACATGCGACTGCAGCTAAAGCAAGGAAAGGACGTTAAAGTCCACAAATTTTCACTGCTCAAGCGTGAAGTTGCTCGTATCAAAACATTATTGGGTGAGAGAGAAAATGGCTAATAGTACTGAAAAAATTCAAACGGTTGAAGGAACTGTTATTTCGAACAAGATGGACAAAACCATCGTTGTTAGTTGTAGTAGGCGGGTTAAGAACATGCTAGGCAAGTACGTTAGCAAAACGACGAAGCTGCACGCGCACGATGACGAAAACCAATGTCAAGAGGGCGATAGCGTTCAGCTTGTACAAACAAGACCGCTGTCGAAAACAAAAACCTGGAAGCTTCACAAAATCGTTAGCAGAAGCTCAGCTATAAAGGAGTAATGATATGATTCAAGACGGAACCATGTTAAAAGTAGCAGATAACTCAGGCGCAAAACGTGTATGCTGTATAAAGGTCCTTGGCGGCTCAAAAAGACGTTATGCACGAATCGGTGACGTTATCCGTGTATCAGTTAAGGACTGTATTCCACGTGGTAAGGTGAAGAAAGGGGATGTTATGTTCGCAGTTGTAGTTAGAACATGTAGCAAACTCAACCGTGCAGATGATGCTCGTATCAATTTTGACAGTAATGCTGTCGTGATTCTAAATGAGCAGAAGCAACCATTGGGTACAAGGGTTTTTGGCCCAGTAAGTAGAGAGCTACGAGGTGACATGTTCACAAGGATCATGTCGCTTGCTCCAGAAGCACTATAGGAGTTATCATGGAGAAGATCAAAAAAGGGGATAGCGTACAAGTTATCACTGGTAAGGAGAAAGGAAAGATTGGAATCGTTTTAGAGTCACTGGATAAAGGCAACTACTACATCATCGAAGGTGTAAATATGCAAACCAAGACGAAGAAACGCAACCCGCAGACAGGAGACGAAGGCGGATTTGTAAAAAAGGAAGCTAGGATTCACCGGTCAAACGTTGCATTCTATGATGTAGGTGCAAAGAAACATGCAAAAATTGGCATTAGAGTACTACCAGATGGGAACAAAATCAGGTATAATAAGGCCTCAAATGAAACGGTAGAGAAACAATGAGCTTAAGAGAACATTACACAGACAAGTTAAGGCCAGAGCTGCACAAGGCAATGGGCTACAAGTCAATCATGGCGGTTCCTAAACTGGAAAAGATTGTACTCAATATGGGTGTTGGCGAAGCAGTCAACGACAAAAAGGTCTTGGACCATGCCGTAAACGACCTTACGCTCATCGCTGGACAAAAGCCGATTATTACAATCTCTAAAAAATCAGAAGCGGGTTTTAAGATTCGAGAAGGATGGCCGATCGGCTGCAAGGTAACACTACGTAACAAAAATATGTACAACTTCTTAGAGCGATTTATTGCTGTGGTCTGCCCAAAAATCCGTGATTTTCGTGGTTTTAGTGTTAAGTCATTTGATGGAAGAGGAAATATCAGTATCGGAATTAAGGAACAGATCGTTTTCAGCGAAGTTCGCTACGATTTGATAGACAAAATCCGCGGTCTTGATATAACAATCGCTACATCTGCAAAAAGCGATCAGGACGCATTAGCACTCTTAAAAGCCCTGAATTTACCTTTTAAGGATGAGTTTAAGAAAGCAAAGAAAGATAGTAAAGGAGGTGCATAGTGTCTACATTAAGCATGATGCAGCGTACAAAGCGTAACCAAGAACTGGTCGAGAAATCAAGAAAAGATGGAAAGAGACAGGCTTTAAAGGATATTATAAAATCCGCTGATAAATCACCAGAGGAGAAGATGGAGGCAATGATTGCTCTTCAAAAACGTCCGGTAAACGAAAGCGCAACAAGACTAAAGTCACGATGTCCCAATTGTGGGAGAATAAAAGGCTACTACAGGCGTTTTAACCTCTGCAGATGTTGTATTCGTAAGTTCTTCGTCATGGGCTATCTGCCCGGTGTTGTCAAATCAAGCTGGTAGAGAGGTATAATAATGAGTTTACAGTTTCCAATAGCAGACATGTTTACAAGAATCAGGAATGCGCTGCAAGTGCGCAGAATGTCTGTGAGCGTTCCCTGTAGTAAAATCAACAAATGCATACTTGATCTGCTCATTCGCGAAGGCTATATTACACAATACAGCGTCATCGACGAAGATAAAAAACAGTCCATTGAAGTCACATTAAAGTATCACTCTGCAAGGCCTGTTATCAGTAAAATACAGTGTGAAAGTAAACCTTCTCTAAGAAAGTATATGAAATTCGATGATCTAACTCCCGTCTATAATGGCATGGGTATCCTTATAATTTCAACCTCGAACGGTGTTTATTCGGACCGCGAACTAAGAGTTAAGGCGAAAAAGGAAGGTAGTAAGTTTGGTGGTGAAATTATCGGATCGGTAGTTTAGGGAGCATTATGTCACGAGTAGCAAGAAAACCAATTGAAGTCCCTGAAGGGGTTACGTTGTCCGTAGAGGGACAGAAAGTAGAAGTAAGTAATGGCAAGCTTACACTGAATCATGTTGTACACGACGACGTTGTGATTAACCAAGGTGAGAGCGGCGTACATTTCAGTCCTTCAGAATCAGCAGTTAACTGGGCTTTAGCCGGGACAAGTCGTGCACTTGTCGCAAACATGGTTGCGGGCCTGCACAAAGCATATGAAATCGAGCTAGAGACAGTAGGTGTTGGTTACAGGGTCAAGCAGGAAGGTCAAAAGCTGGTCTTTACACTAGGTTACTCGCATCCCGTAGAGTTTCTATTACCCGATCATGTTGAAGCGTCTGTTGATAAGCAGGTTCACTTGGTAATTAAGTCACCAATCAAGGCACTTTTGGGGCAGACAGCTGCTAACATCATCAAACTTCGAAAGCCAGACAGTTACAAAGGTAAGGGTGTTCAGCTCAAAAGAGGCATCAAGCGATTAGTCAAACTTAAACTGAAAGAGGTTAAAAAGAAGTAATGAGTGATAGAGCAAAGATAAAAGTACGGGCAAGAATTCGTAAGCAGAAAGTACATTCAATTATGGTTGTACGTTCTAACAAACATATGAGTGTTTACCTGGCTTCCCCAGAAGGAATCATTTTGGCGGGTATGTCAACCATGTCTGCAAGTATGAAGAAGAAACTAAAGTGCACGAGCAATGTAGAGGCTGCATCCGTTTTAGGTGTTGAGTTTGCAAAGCTAGTCAAAAAAAATCATGACCTAAAACATGTCGCATTTGACCGTTCAGGGCTAAGATACCATGGTCGTGTACAAGCAGTTGGTAGCGCTCTACGCGATGCCGGTATAATAGACTAGGAGATAAAGTAGATGAGTGATTCTAAGGAAAACCGTACAGACAACAATCAGGCATACGATCTGATTACTGAACTTGTTGAGTGCAGACGTACTTCCAAGGTCGTAAAAGGCGGTAGAATTTTTCGTTTTTCGGCCGTAGTAGTAGTCGGTGATGGTAAGTCACAGGTAGGCATAGGCATGGGCCATGGCCTTGAAGTTCCCGTTGCCATACAGAAAGCACAGAAAAAGGCGAAGCAAGACATGCAAGAGATAATGGTTGCTGAAGGTAAGACATTACAGCATGCTGTGCGTGCAAAACATGGTGCAACCGAGATATTTATGCGACCTGCTGGTCTCGGTACAGGGATTATTGCTGGCGGCGCGATGCGTCTAGTATTTAAAGTAGTAGGAATCGAGAATGCACTTGCAAAGATTCTTGGGTCATCGACACCTCAAAATGTTGCCTATGCAACGATTAAGGGTCTAAGGGAGATGTACAACCCTGAAATGATCGCGATGAAAAGGGGCTTAAGTATTGATCAGCTACAAGAGGGGAT
>CAXGBK010000199.1:0-5712 GCA_964008345.1 uncultured Coxiella sp. | reverse complement strand
GTTGTACAAGGTCCCTTCTAAACCAGGCTTGCTGAATACTGTATGTTGTGTCTTGTACTGACTCACGTACATCCATACTCGATTTTGCTGGTGGTTGGTGTCTCATTTTCCCTGCTACCAGTGGCTGTTGTTTTGCTGTTTGCTCTGGTAATTTTTGAACTTTTATGGGTGGTGTATTCCCTACCTCTGTGTACACAGTTTTGGATTCCTTGGTCGTGTGACCGCTTTGGTTAAGCGTATTTGTATCTGATGATGCTACTGCTGCTACTTTATTTGTGGCAGGACTTGTTGCGTTCGTATGATTACTTAACTTTGGCCGATCGCTTAGCGTTGTGGTCATTGGAGCTGCGATTACTTTTCTTGCATCGACACTTTGTTTATAATCCTTTACTGATTTCTTGCTTGCACCCGTTTTATTAGAATATGATGCTATGCTTAAGATATCACTACCTGTGTAATATGCAACTGCAATCATGCCCAGTATGACTAGCTGTGCTGCGAGTAATATTGTAAGCCAATCGTATTCTCTCTGGACTTGTGTGTTGAGTGGGTTGGGTATTTCGTAGCCTATTTTTCCCGCATGTTGCTGACTTTCATTATCTGTTGCTGACATTATTACTCCTGTCTAAATGTTGCCGAAGTGTTTGGCAAGGTATATTACAATCAAGGCTATATTGAGTATTAAAACGCATGCTATAGACCACAACTTCCAATTTGAAAGTCCGTAGCGACTTATTCCATGCTGACTCAGTGCTTTGAGAACGTCTGATCGGTTAACTTGGTATGTGTTGTTACCTGCTGCTAGTAGCATGGCTTTATGGGCGATAATATTGATGTTTCTTGGGATCCCTTCGGTGTATTTTGCTAGAACACTGAGTGCCGATCTACTAAATATTTCTCTATAGTTACTGCCCGCAATGTATAGCCTGTGTTGCACGTATCGGCTTACTTCATCGGCTGTCAATGCACGAACTTTATAAGCAAAGCAAATTCGTTGCTTGAGCTGCCTAAATTTATGCTGATTAAGCTTGATGTCTAACTCGTCTTGCCCAAATAATATAATTTGCAGTAAGGGCTTGGACTCATACTCAAGATTGGTTAATAACCTAAGTGACTCGAGTAATCTATCTTCCATTGCCTGCGCTTCGTCGATAATGAGCACAATTTTTTTGTTTCCTTCACGGTAGCTTACTAAAAGATTTTCAAGGCAACTTAACAACCTATCACTGCTCTGATCTTGTTGCTTATCGGCTTCGTCTGTAGTGGGTCGTGCAAGCTGTTGGCAGATACTTGAGACCAGCTCTAATGTCGTAAGATTGGGATTTCGTATTTCGCAAACTTTAAACCCCTCATCATCTAAAAGTTTTTCTCGTATGCACCCAGCAACGATTGATTTTCCTAAGCCAATATTCCCAGTAACTTTAATCAAGCTATCCTGATTGGATATAGCGTACATGATCATATTGATCGCTTCTTCATGTGGGGTTAACTGGCAGTAAAAGTCTACATCTGGATGTATGATAAATGGGTTTCTATCCAGATTGAAAAAACCTTCTATAATCACTTGCGTACCTCATTGTTTTTTATTGACATATCATGCTTTGGGATAAAGTTCCTAAGCATATTCCTCATTGGCGTATTATGGGGCTTGCCAGCTGACTTTACGCTACTTTTAAAACCGTCATCTACAAGATATTTGTGTTTTTGTGTTTTGTGAATATCGGCGACTTTGCCGAAATTCCTATCGGGAAGTAATACATTCGTTTTACTCAAGTCTACGATTTTTGGCATCATTACAATGACCAATTCAGAAATATCTGATGTATCAGAATTCGATTTATCCAATTGGCCACCTGGCAATCTATTATGATTTGAACTAGTAATGCGCTTTATTAAACCACCTATAGCAATAAACTCACCGTTTCTGGCTTTGATAATTTGGTCTGACTCTCTAATGGACGTTTGCGGAATCTCTAAAATGGTATCTGCCCCTGATGTTGTAGCTGATAACTGAGTTGGCGTGACCTCACTAACGATAGGATGTATGTGCAGTATCACTTCATTATCGTTTACAATTTCTGGTGTTACATCCAGTGCAATTCCAGAAAAGAATGGCTTAGTGTTTATGGAGTTATTTGTTTGTGTTGAACTTGAATTGACCGAAGTTGTGCTGTTCGAATCGAGTGCGTAGAACTTTTCTTCCCCAACTTTCATGATGGCTTTTTGCTTATTCATGGTGACGATTCTAGGACTTGAAAGCACCGTTACGCTGCCTTGATGTTGCAGATAATTCAAGAAGACCTGAAAAGCCTTGTCTGGACTGCCTACATTACCCGAAGGGGGATTGTAAATTGCTTTGTCGGCACCGCCTTTATTAATGTTAAATATCCCAATACCATTGAGTGAATCGGTCACATTAATTTTGGGGAGATTAAGGTCCAACCCAAATTTGTTTCCTCTATTAAGTCTGACTTCGATCAGTTTTGTCTCTATGACAACCTGTCGATCGTAAATATTGCGTAGTCGATCGATCAACTTATCCACATGCTTCATTGCGTCCGGGTAGGCACGTACTACAATCGTACCAAGTGCTTGGTTTACATCCACACTGGGTTTTTGTTCCGCTACAGCATTTAAACTATATATCTGCGCTAACAAGAATACCACAATACATCGGTACTGGTGTTTGGTAATAAAGGGGTTTAAGGTATTAAACATAACTGATGTCTCTTTCATGTTGGGGGGTTGATTGTGTCCTGTAATCCGACTCAATTATCGCTGAGATTGTTGTGCTGATATCTTGCCATATATTTTCTATGTCAAATGTCGTCTCTAGCGTTGAATTACTTGTGGACGCACTTCCTGAACTTTCGTTTCCTCCTGCGACTTGCATGGATGATGAACCTTTTCTTTTAAGTGCTAATCCTTGAATAGTATATATTTTTGTCTCAAGCCGTCTAGGTGTTACGTATATGGTGCCATCTATTCTTTTAAAGTAGACATTATGCACACTGCTTAATAGATCCATAATAGAGTCTAGGGTTACTTGCATGAGATCAAATGTAATATTACCCTTTACCTCTTCATCAACCACCATATTCGTATTTGTTTGCTTTGAAAGTGTGTAGAAAAACTTTTTAGCGGGAACATTGTTAGCAGATATATTGTAGAGTTTTTTATCTTTTTGTTTGGTTTTTGCAGGATTGCGTAATGATTTGTCGAAGCTTGGGGGCATTTTGATATTTTTATTCATTCTAATCTTAGCTTGGTAATGCATATTACGGATTTCTTTTTCTATGGACGACTTTGATTCCTCTGAAAAGTCTTTCTCATATTGGCATCCACTGATGAATAGAATCACTAGTAATAGCTCTGCTAACCGTCTCATTTTCACGTCTTATTGCTCCTTGATCTAGATACTATTCTATCTTCATAGAGACGTAATAGTATGGTTGTACTCTCTGATTCAATTTTCACATGATCACAGTCAATCTTTGCTATTTTACCGTTAAGATACCTATCGCCTTCGTAGTAGAGTACCCCATTAAACATCACAGATCGCTTCTGTTTGTTATCATTTGAATCACAAATATACATATCTGTCAGTGTGTCTGCTTGGTTTTGGTATTGTGTTTTCTCAGCTAAACGCTTCTCGTATTCATTCTTCGGCTCTGTAACATACAAGGGAATGAAAGGATCTCGGTAGACTCTGCTTTCTACAGCCTGAGCGCATGTACAGAGTAATGATAAGATAATTGTTAAACTATTTAGCAAGTACATAAAATGTCACCGATGCGTATTTGGCTGGAAACTTTCCAGCATCATAGATAATTTCATTCCAAAATATATAAGGGCAATATTCTTCAAGATAACCAATAATATTTCGGATATCAAGTATATCTCCACCTACAATCATATTAACTTTATAAGCTATAATATTATCAGTTGCATATCTGGTAATCTTAACTTTAAATGGGTCAACTTTGGTTAGTGTCATCGCTACTGTGTAGGAATTACTATTGTCTTTCACCGCATTGGTTAGTACTTTGTATAGCTCTTTTTTGGTTAATAGTTGATCTTGGTAAATATGATTTTGTACATCTTGGGCGTATGACTTTTGTAGAGTAAGATAGGAAGATCTTTCTTTCAGCTCTTTGATTCTATTCTGGTGATGTTTATCTGTAAGCATTATTACTGGTAACCAATAAAGTGCATATAGTAGAATAGCTGTTAAGCTCATCTTAATTGTTATATCTCTGACTCTTAATGTATTTACAATCACCTGTAGCCTCCTATGAGCCTGCGGGGTCAAGCTTTAAGTACTCGCCCTCTGCATAATTACTAGCCATAAAACCCACAGCGTCTATCCTTGATTTAGACGTATTATTTTGTAGACTGATTTTTAGATTCGCCCTTATTTTAACTTGCTGTGTGGCGTTAGCTGTTTTTCTATCGATGATGTCGATAAACATTTTATCACTTGCATTTTCTATGAATATATCCCTTGTATTGATGCCAGCTTTTCTTGTTAAGTATTCAACATATTCATATACATTTCGACTGGTGTTTTTGGATTTGTCTGTATTCCTCGCCCATCCCTGTATAAAAAATCTACTTGTATCAAACTGAAAAACCATCGATCTTAGCCAAATATTGTTTGGCGTGTCATAAAGTAATGTCGTGAAAAACTGATCCCAATTTGGCCTATAAACCCCAGAACTCGCTGACTTGACTGCTGTAAAATTCTTTAGGTTTTTGCTGCTGCTTATATCCCCTAGTGCAACTTGCTTTTCCCAATAATTTAGTTGTTCTTTTTGCCGGTAATATTGATATCCTGAGGTTCCGACAACCAATAAACTAATTAACATTAGCATCGCAGATAAGTATTTCCAAGGAATGATTGGAATATTGAAATTTTCAAAATAATAATGCAAATCTATTTTTTTATCTTGAACTGCCCGCATTGCTGCTTGTAAAATCATTTCCTCAAAACTTGTCTCTTGGTGCTTTTTTATCCCTTTTATGCCTAAATCGTTTTCCAGAATATGAATAAGCTCTTGATCTTTTTGATCAGAAAATTCAACATAATGTATATTTCTCCCCTCCTCAAAAACATGAAATCCTTGCAGGATAGGTACGGTATCGTGCAGAATGATGGATCGCATATCCGATACATCATGGTCTATTACAGCGCGGTTATACTGCACTAATCTATTTTTTTCATAGCATGCTGTGAAAACATTATTACCTGATGAGAATATAACGACAGACCGCTCGTCTCCACCGCCTAAATGCTCTAGTAAATGATAAAAGCTCATCACGCCATCACATGCTTTGCTAATAAAATAATCTTTTAGCTGACCAGAGTTTAGATATTCGCTCATATCTTTACTTTCATACTTTGCAATCATACAGGCTGATTTATCAATTCCTATTCTTGATGAATAAACGCCCTTCCTTTTTGCGCTGTAACGCTTCTTGTATATCTGATGGCTATGAACCGTATCGCCATGCCATATCGCTGTACTTGCTCTCGGATCTATAACTGCAACGATGTTGTGCTCACAGAGTTTTTCATATTGACCGAGTGCTTGTACTGCTGTGACAGCCGTGACCTCGTCGTGTTTTCTATCGTAGTTGGCACACACCAGCTTTTTGCTACTTTTGAGAATGAACGATACAGCTTGTTCTTTAACTGATGAAATAAAGAGT
>CAXGBK010000198.1:0-7080 GCA_964008345.1 uncultured Coxiella sp. | reverse complement strand
GTTCTTTTTTTTACAGTTTGGTGCGGTTTAATGCGTAAGCATTTATATAAATGAAAGATTGTGCCTTATGCTTGGTTGTTTTGGTCCATAGGTATTTGCTATAATATACGCACATTTTTTGAGTAGAAGAGCAATGGTTGGCGGATTAATTGGAAAAGTAAAGTTGTTATTCGGTACTGGATCGAGGGATTCGGCCGGCGCAAAGCTTAGGTGTCATCGCCAAAGTTTTGTAGAGATGCACAAGAGAATGTTAGTGCCAATGATGCTGCATATAATCAAGTCAACTATGGCGCTTTGGTTACTGGACGGGATAAAAGAGCATCAAGCAAGGAAGCAATTAGCCAAAATCGGTAAAGAGGTCATATGTCGGCAATTTGCGCTTGGATCTGGGGCGTGCGAGTGGTTACGTTTTATGATGGAGATGGACTGGTGGCTTTCCAGTGCTGATACAAAGGGAGTGGCGCTTTTTTCGTTGTTGTTATCTAATGATTCAGAAACAAAGACGAAAGCATGGTTCAAATTCCTGATCATAGGTGGGCCAATCGTCGGTGGGTACTTACTATGTTTGCATGAAGGCATGATAGGTCCCGGAGGGGCAGCCCCAGTCGCTTCAAGTTCGATTAGCGTTGAGCGTCCAAAAATAACTGCAGATGAAGCTAGTCATGTAGTAATCAGTGAAGGCAATGGGGGCGGTCGTTTGCATAAACGTAGTCATTCATCGTAGTATAAAGGAATACAATCAATAGAGGTGTTATGCCGGTTCTCTGCGAAAATTTATCCCCTAGTATTACAAGGCTTGTCTTAGACCGGCCTAAGAAAATGAATGCCATGAATAAAGAGATGCTGGAGTCATTGTCTGCGCACTTGAAAGAATTAAATAAGCGGAATGATCTAAGGTGTTTGGTTATAACAGGGGCGGGAGATGCCTTTTCGACGGGTGCGGATATAGCTATGGACTCTGGATTGATAGACTTTAGTAAGCCTTTGGATCTAGGGTTTGTGCTACAAACGCATTTTTACCCGGTTATTTCTGAGCTTAGATCTTTCTCTTGTCCTATTGTGATGGCCGTCAACGGTCCGTGTGTAGGTTTTGGTTTTTCTTTAGCCTTGTACGGGGATTTAATCGTGGCACAAAACGATGCCTATTTTTGGATGAACTTTATTCAGATGGGGTTGATTCCAGATGGCGGGAGTACCTTTGTTTTACCGAGACTGGTAGGGAAGTTGGCTGCAACAAAAATAGCATTACTTGCTGAAAAAATAAGCACGAAAGCAGCAAGTGAGATGGGTTTGGTTTGCCAAATATATGATCGAGATTGTTTTGAGGATAGCGTGCTTGCGCTTGCCGAAAAAATAGCAGCCAAGCCACCTGAGGTTGTTAAGAGTCTAAGGCGCCTGTTAAATACTAGTATGGATAACGATTTCGAGCAGCAACTAGAAGATGAGGCAGGTCTACAAACACATCTAGGTTGCTGCGATGCATTTAGACAAGCTGTAGCAAATTTCTTCAAAAAATAGGTCAGGGTGTTTTGTATGACTGGCTGCAATAGTGTAGTAGATTAACATTTTTTAAGCGTTATGCCACGCACAGGGCTCTTAAAGGGTTTCTCTGACCGCACGAGAGCTTCTTGCCAGGTGAATGCGAGATTAGGGTGTAAAAATCAATCATTAAGCAATGCTTATATCCTGTTTTATCTCCAATCAAATATGTACAAAAGAATGTTATGAAATGTTTCACATAAATCAATCGATTGCTTTCTAGAGCTTTTACTTTTCCCATTTATAAGCATCAGCTGACGAAATACAGTCTTGATTTGGAGGGTCTGTATTCACGACAGAGTATAATGAAGTTGCCAGGGAAGATAGCGTAAAATTTGCCCGTTCATGACTACTTGCATAATAGAGATCTTTTTGTATCTTATCAAGATAATCGTTATCCTCGCCCAGATCACTCGGCTCTTTCTCTAAAAGCGCCATACTGGAAATAGCCCCAGAGAGTTGTCTCTTATTATAGAGTATATTATAAAAAGAGCGATTATTATAAAGTGGTGGGATGATTTTATCAAATACATGAGTCACGAACAAAAGCATTCCAAAACCCAATACCGCTAAAATTGCGGCCTTAGCCAATACAAAAGCTGCAGCTTTACAAAAAGCATAAGTAGCTATATTCGACATATCCATGAGTATTATTTTGGACGTCAAATAAAACAGCCCTCTTATAACCATACATGGAAGCAATGTACAAGCAAGAATTTTAGCTGAAGTAGCCATCGCAAACATTCCCCGGTCATCGCGACGATGCTTGGCAATCAATATGTGGTAATCGACAAACCCACGCCAAAATACAAAAGGGAGGGTTGCCTGTGCAAGAATTGCAGATAAAAGAACGCCACAGCTGAGATAACTAAAGCCCAAGCAGATGCTAGTAGCGCTAAGAAGCATTGGTGAATGGGTTACTCCAACAAAATCAAGCAAGCAAACACCCAAAAAACCACTCCAACTAGCTATGAGAAATGGCCAAGCTAAACCATACAGAAGATTATCCAAAAATTGATAGAATCTCCAGCTACTAGCTGAAGGCTTCCACCCTACCAACCTTCGCACCCAGATTTTCAACATACCATTGGGTTCTTTTGCGATGACGGTCTTACCTTTCAAGCTGCCAGATGGTTTCGCGGGGGTGTTTTCACCATGCCTCCTATTAAACCGCTGCGTAGACGGTCTGGATGTGTTTCTGGTTCTGTATGTACTACTAAAGTTTTTTCCAAACGAGTCTTCTTGCCTATCATCATATAAGTCATAAATTTCTACCATTCGAAAATCCCCCATAATATAAAATTTGTTTACTTTTTTGATACAAATATTCAATGTATTATAGTCGCAAAGTGTATTGGTGTCTAGAAAAAAATAGGTGTGTATGATAAATGCCAGATATGCTGACCCGTATCTTGTGCGTAATCGTTGGCTTTAACGAAAGGGGGTAGATACAATATCTAGAGAAAATTTATTACGCTTCAAAAAATAGGCCAGGGCGTTTTGTATGACTGGCTATAATGGTGTAGTGGGTTGTGTTTTTTAAGCGCTATATAGGCTGATTATAGTTGATATCAGGGTAGAAAAAAAGTACGATAACATTTATTTAGAGGCGATTGTGCACGTGAGAAAAAAACTCATTACAGGGATTACATCTTCAGGATCGCTCCATCTAGGATCCTATCTAGGGACGATGAAGCAGTGGGCGTCTTACGCAGAAAATTACGAAAGCTGGTTTTTTATTGCTGACTTGCATGCTATTACCGTTGCACAAAAGCCAGACGTACTACATGAGAAAACCTTAGAAATGGCCGCTACGTTTTTAGCAATGGATCTAACCACTGAGCACGCGTTTTTTATTCAATCCCACGTGCCCGAGCATACGGAAGTAGCATGGGTGTTAACGTGTCTGGCATCGACCGGTGAGATGGGAAGAATGACGCAATTTAAGGATAAGTCTCAGAACGATACCAAACCCCCAACGCTAGGACTGTATGCTTATCCATGCCTTATGGCAGCTGATATTCTGCTCTACGATGCCCATAAGGTGCCTGTGGGGGAAGATCAAAAACAGCATCTAGAATTAACCCGCAACCTCGCACAGCGATTCAATCGGGAGTACGGAGAGATATTTACCGTGCCTGAGCCTTTGATTCCTGAAGTGGGTGCAAGGGTTATGTCTCTCGGGGATCCGACAAGTAAAATGTCAAAATCCGATAGCGGTGCCAACAATAGTATTTTTATCTTGGATCCGCCAAGCACGATTGAGAAAAAAATAAAGCGCGCAGTAACCGACTCGGAGATGACCGTTGAGTATAACCAGTCCAGGCCGGGCATTAGTAATCTGGTACAGATTTATGCGGCACTTTCTACCCAGAGTGTGAAGCAGGTAACGGATCAATTTTACGATAGCGGTTACGCTACTTTTAAAAAAGCGCTTGCCGAACAAATAATTGCTGCCTTTGAACCCATTCAAAAGCGCTATGCACAGCTTCGTCAAGATGAGGCATTTTTATTAAAAGAAATGGCAAGAGGGGCGGAAAAAGCAAGGCAGCAGGCAAAGAAAAAGAAAAAGCAGGTGTTCGACGCGCTAGGGCTTTTGCATAATGTCGGCTAGCTACTTCTTTTATGATCTTGAAACATCAGGGCTAAATAAAGCTTTCGATCAAGTGCAGCAATTTGCTGCCAAGCGATGTGGACAAGACTTTAGCGTAACAGATACGCATTTTTTAGAGGCCAGGCTTTCTCCAGACATTATTCCTTCGGCGTATGCAATGATCACGCATCGTGTAGGGCTTAATGAAGAAAAGGAAAGGCTTTCTGAATATCAGGTCGTATCTCGTATACATCAGTTGATCAACCAGCCAGGAACCATTAGCTTAGGGTATAATACGCTAGGTTTTGATGATGAGTTTCTACGGTTTGCTTTTTTTAGAAATTTGTTTGAAGTGTACACGCACCAATACGCGAATGGTTGCATACGTATGGATGTGTTTCCACTTGTTGTTTTTTACTACCTTTATGCAAAGCATACTTTAAAATGGCCAGAAGTCGATGGGGTTTTGTCATTAAAGCTTGAGAACCTTGCTAAAGAGAATGCTTGGGAGAGCGGCCGGGCGCACCATGCAATGAATGATGTAGATGTTACGATACGACTAGCAAAGCATCTTGCCCAGTCAGATCAAAAGATGTGGGAATATTTAACCGGGTTTTTTCATAAAAAGATGGATCAAGAGCGAACGATGGCTCTTGATAAGATTGAGATTGCAGGATCTCAGCAACCGATTGGGTTGCTTATCCATACAAAGTTAGGCTATAAGTCGTCTTATCAGGCGCCTTATATTCTTTTAGGCCAGCATCAGATCTTTAAAAACCAAACAGTATGGTTGCGGCTAGATAAAGAATCGGTTGAAACCTGTTTGGATAATAGGTTGATGAAAAAGGGTCTGGTAATGCAAAAAAAGTGGGGGGAGCCAGGATTTTTCCTTCCTTTTTCTGATCGTTATCGTGATAAGATGGATAGCGATAGGGTTGCTTTAACCATGGATAATATTGATAAATTACAGCATGATGCAAGTATGTGGGATGACTTAAGGCAGCAAGCTTTGTCTTGGGAGTATCCAGTGATCGAAGGGGTTGATATCGATGCCTCACTGTATCAGGTAGGCTTTCGGTCGCAGGAGGAGTCTATGTTTTGTCGTAAGTGGCACTCTGTATCTGAAGCACAGCGCTGCCAGATGGTGCGTAGCCTGCCGGACTCATTGTTAAAAAGCCAAGCATTGCGTTGCCTATGGCGACACAATCCGGCTATTGAGGATGCGGTTGCTCAGGAGGATCGTGATGCTTGTATTGCAGCAATCATGCAAGATAATGAAAAAGTTTGGATCGATTACCGGGGTAAATTAAAGTACACTGCCGAACAGGCCTACAGAGACATAGCAGACCTTGGTAAACAAGCATTGGACTCAGAGCAAGTTGCGTTACTGGGGATGCTTAAAGACTACATTGCAACCATAAGGCAAGATGTGGGTGTTTAAATATATTCAATTTTTTCTATAGAGTACTCAGCCATACCATTAGGGGTTTCGACTTCAGCTACATCGCCCATCTCTTTGCCAATACAAGCGCGTGCAATGGGGGCGGTGATAGACATCTTGCCAGATTTTATATCGGCTTCATGCTCACCGACAAGCTGGATTTTCATTATTTGGTCGTTATCTAGGTTGAGTAGTGTGATGGTTGAGCCAAACAAAACTTTATCATGGTTCGTAAAAGAGGTGATATCTATGATCTGTGCATGCTGAATTTGATTCTGTATAAAGCTGATTCGAGCCTCAATATGCCCTTGTTGATCTTTGGCTGCATGGTATTCAGCATTTTCTTTTAAATCTCCCAATTCTCTTGCGTCTGATATCGCTTGGGCAATCATAGGGCGCTCAATATCAATGAGCTGGCGTAATTCATCTCGCAGTGCTTGCGCACCCTCTTTTGTCATTGGCACGTTTTTTGAGGTCATAATACTAGCCTTATCGTAAAAAATTAAAAATAATTATATCACGAAATAGTAATTTAATAAAGTACGGGGGTGTAGCACAGCGGTCGATATTCGTCATGCATTGGGAATGTAGAGAAGATGATAAGTTGCTCTACATGAATGCTTGCAGGGCAACGCGTATTTTTCGGTTAAGGGTGATACCTATCAGATTATGAAGGTTGTTGCAGGCCTTGGTTTTCCTCGAGCTGTAGACGCTCGGCATAAAGTTGATCAAGGCGTTCTTGGTCTGCACGTTCGCGTGCAATCTGTTCATTTTCTTCTTGCCATAAGCGTCGTGCTAATGCCTCATCTTGCTCATAAGAGTCCCTTGCTGTCGTGCTAGGGGCGAGGTTCTCATGTAAATCATCAGTTGTCACACGATCTTCTGCCGCCCCTTGTGGTGTATTGTCACGCTGAGCTGGAAGATATGAAAGAAATGGTTTACAACTGTCTCGAAATTTTTCAGAAACTTCGCGCATAAGTTCGTCATTAGGTGTTGCGCAACCCCCCACACTTGGATCAAAATAAGTGCCTAAAGCGAAAAATGCACCCATGACAGATGAGCTGTAGAGCGGGTGTCTGGGAGAAATAGAATATCTTGCTCTGATAATCTCAATAAGTTTGTCTTTGTGTATGCCTTCTTGCTGAAGTGCTCGGCTTAACACTAGGTACCACGGAAGCAGAAGTTCGCTTTCTCTACGTGCAGGTCCTTGGAAGAACGCCTGTATTTTACTTTTATATTTGGCAAATTCCGCAGAAGTTGATGATTCCACGCCAAGCATAAAAATACAAAATCTTCCATATCCTCCATGTTTTGTTAAAACATTTTCAATATGTGTTTGTAATTCAGGAGAGTAATGGATGATGCCATTTGGATGAGAGGGCGTGCCAGTTGTCGAAAGTGTAGAATGATTCTGAGAGGTGTTGCCGTTTTGATGAGAGAACATGCTACTTGACGAGTGTGTAAAAAGTGTCTGAGATGAGCACATGCCGGATTGTAGGTAAGCGGT
>CAXGBK010000197.1:0-1935 GCA_964008345.1 uncultured Coxiella sp. | reverse complement strand
TTTGAACAGCAATAAGGCTTTTAGTATCCGGATCCTGGGAAATAATTTTCGTTCGAGGTTGTAGGGAGACAACACGTATTACTTCGCTAAATAAATCCTCAACTGGTATCGAAAATTTAGGTGCAGGGTGCCCATAATCATTACAGAATGCCTCAGGGCAAACGAGAAAATAATTCGGTGTACGCGGGGGGTTAAATGCCGACCAAGAAACCGGTTTGTAATAATAAGAGCATGAGCATAAACCCAGTATGCATAAAATTATAATAAAGTACCGTACCATTATTCCATCTACCTAGCAGTATTCTTAAGGTGTAGCCCACGTTATTAACCGTTTTCGTAAACACCCAAACACCATTTTGATATACATATAGTCCATTAATTTAGCATAAAAAATTCTTAAGAGATATCCTTAATAACACCGATACGCCGAAGATAAAGTATATTATAAGCGCAGTGAGCTGGTCTGGAATCTAGAGAAAACCCTCTAAGATAAGAATAGAAAAGGAAAAAAGGGACGATTATGATGTGCTGTATGCTATGAAAGGTCGAAAATGATGTAAGTAAGCGAATCATTGGATGGTTTGCCACGATTAAAGTGTTCGAGCAGATGTTTGCAAATGGGCCCTATGGACCTCTGTAGCGTGTGATGCTATTGGATCTTCTTGGCATAGCTATGCCCCGGGATTGACTAGTCTTAGCATCCAAGGCCTTGGAATGACTAGATTTATTTATGCGTCCTAAACGTTCTAGAACGGCAGATTTAAGATTGTTCTTTTTTTCATTTTTATTTACTACATTGAAATTAGAGTTTTGGATTTTAGGGGCAACAACATCTTGTTGAGAAGGAGGATCTGATTGCGGGCTGGAATCTCTAGCAGCATTCCATTTACCTTCCAGTCTATTCTTTTCTAACTCATAGCGTTTATGATAAACAGAAGCTAATTTAGCAACAAGGGCTACCATCCCAACGCCGGTCACAGCAGCACCTGTAACAAAAGCAGCTGGTGGGGAAGCGCTAACAACAGCGATAAGTGCTACAATACCTATAAGTGATATTATATTCGTTCTAAGTTCTTTTTTATGATGCGTTATCTCTTTTTTCAGATTTTCCAATTCGACAGTATTATCTGCACACTTGCGAATTTTTTGATTACAGCTAAAGATGACTGCGATACTTCGAGCAGTTCCAGCAATAGATTTAGCAGCCATCGCAAGAGTTAAAACTCCTACGGTGGCCTGTCCTATTGTAAGGCCAGCAATTGCTGCCCCAGATAACAAGATGCCTGAGAGTACAACAACAGACAAAGTGCTTGCAATAGATAATGCTAAATCTGTCGGTTTGATTGGATTCCGCAAGTCATCAGCACCCTTCTCTGATTTGCGCTTTCTTAGCTCTATTTCTCTATTATTATTATAGTATTGTACAAAAAGAATAGTCGTGCTCGACAAAGCAATAATAGGAAAAGCAATAATAGAAATGACGGTATTAAAACTTAAGTGGCGATCAGCACCATGACCACTATCACCCGATGTTGAAGCTGAGATAGATTGATTGTTATGAGCTGCTACTTCAACACCGTCAGCAGATAAATCTATTGATGCATCTTGTTTAGCTTTGTTTCTTTTCATTATAATCCTAATGCTACTTTTATAATTATAGCTCAATTTTTAAAAAATATTTACTTTTTAATGGGCTAAATAGGATTACTGGTGTCTAATCAATATCATAGCAATATATCATATCGTATGCTTTATGGGTTTAAAACGCTTATAGTATGTTTTTTTTCAGTTACTATCGGCGATAGCACAATCTGTATTTATTTAAGGTAGTAGAAGTATCTGCATTATAAAAAAACATATTTTTTTGATTTTGGACTATAATACCCATACGTTTTAAACAAGGACAACAAATGCCAACTATACCAACTAAAGATA
>CAXGBK010000196.1:0-10118 GCA_964008345.1 uncultured Coxiella sp. | reverse complement strand
GCGCTTTTTGGTGCTGAGTGTGTTGGCATTATAACCTTTGCAAGTTGCGTGAAGAGTTAAGGGGGTGTATAGCAATTATTTGATGGTTGTGCTGGAAAAGTTTGCATTTTCTTATAATGCTGACATAATTATAATATGAAAGAACCCTATATTCTCATTCTATTTGCTTCAAAGTCTGGTTCCACGCACCATTTAGCGCGCAGCCTCATGCGTGGGGTTAATAGCGTTGCTGGTATGCAGGCGAGGCTACGAACGGTCCCGACAGTAGAGCAGATCATTAACAAAGTAGAGGTTCCAGAAGGTGGAGCAGCTTTTGTAAGTGTAGACGATCTCAAAGGGGCCAGTGGCGTTGCGCTCGGCTCTCCCACGCACTTTAGTAATATGAGTTCAGGTCTTCAGTATTTTTTAGAGCAAACCTCCACTTTATGGATGCAGGGGAGCTTGGTGGATAAGCCGCTTGGCGTTTTTACATCCTCATCTAGTATGCACGGGGGGCAGGAGACTACGCTAATGAATATGATAACGCCTTTTTTACACCATGGTATGATTATTGTGGGGCTAGATTATGCAGGTACCAGCCTGGGTGAAGCAAAAACAGGTGGTACGCCTTATGGTGCTAGTCATGTCGAATTGGCTGCTGGGAAGCGGGAAATAGATGAGGCAGAGCATAAGCTTGCTATGGAACACGGCAAGCGAATTGCCAGGGTGGCCAAGAAGATGATAGCGGTCGATTAAAAGAGCCGCTGTTTTGTGTACGGATAGAAAGTGCTATTGTGATAGCGGGAAGCCCTTTAAGCAATGTTGCGAGCCATTACTTTTGGGGTTAAGAGACGCAGGCAGTCCACTTGAGCTTATGCGTTCACGGTTCACCGCCTACAAAAAACACAACGATTCATACCTTGAGCGCACAGCAAAGTTAAAGGCGCTTGAGCAGTGGCGAAAGCACGCGAAGAAGGCTGAAAAGAAATGGGTAGAATGGCGTAAACTGGTTATCGTCGACAGTCCTAAAGTTGGGTTGCGCGCAAGCAAGGGGGTTGTCGAGTTTAAAGCCTACTACCTAGAGGGCGTGCAGGAGTGCTGTTTGCACGAGAGAAGCCGGTTTCAAAAAATAGCCAACAAGTGGTATTATGTTGCTGGTACGGTCAAATATTAGTTTTTCTTGCAATAAGGCAATATCTTGTGTATAGTAATGCCAGGTTGATGATGCTGCAAAAGCATCTTCAAATCGCGTAATCAAACTATGCGTGTCAAAAATAAAGCCACGGGTGCTGTTACAAGTGAATGGCTATGGCTTTAGAATCGCATAGTAAATAAACCCGGAGAGAGAAATTATGACAACACAAGTTCAATTTTCTGCTTTACTAGAAGCAGGCGTGCAGTTTGGCCACAGCCAGCGGTACTGGAATCCAAAAATGGCCCCTTACATCTACGGCGTAAGGCGCAAATTACATATTATAAATTTGCTAAAAACACGGCCATTGTTACAAAAAGCTGTTGCTGAGGCAAGAAAAATAACCGCCAGCAATGGTAAAATATTATTCGTTGCAACGAAAAGATCCGCTCAGGACATTATTCAAGAAGAAGCCGACAAAGTAGGTATGCCATACGTGAATAAGCGTTGGCCAGGTGGTATGTTGACCAACTTCAAAACCATCTTACAGTCTGTTAAGAAAATGAAGCAGTTAGAAGAGTTTTTGCAAACCGACCAAGCAAGCAAGCTAAAAAAGAAAGAAAGGCTTGGGATTGAACGCAGCCTAGGTAAGCTAAAAGCGAGTTTTAATGGGATTCGAGACATGGGCAGCCTTCCAGACTGCTTATTTGTTATTGATGTTGGGCATGAACATATCGCTATACAAGAAGCCAAGAAGCTTGGCATTCCTGTTATCGGTATTGTGGATACAAATTGCTCACCAGAAGGTGTTGATTATATCGTTCCAGGGAATGATGACTCTCAAAAAGCCATTCATCTATATTGTCGTCTAATTGCTGAGGCAGTTGCGCAGTCAAATAAAGAGATCGCAGCTAAAATCAAGGCAAGCAAGGTGAAGGTTGAGGGTAAGCCATCCGTAACCGTGGTCAAGAAAAAAGCATCCCCAGGAAAAGACAAAAGCGAAGAGCCTAAAGCTGATAGTAAGGTTGTGAAAAAGGCGGCTCCCGTCACAAAGGAAACGGAAGCAGTGGTTGAGAAAAAAGCGCCAGCTAAAACAAAAAAAGTGATCAAGGTGTCGGCTAAGCAAGTGGAAGAGGCAAAGGCAAAAGCTTCTCCAAAAGCCCCAGCAAAGGCTTCTAGTGCAAAAGCTAAAGCCACTAAGCCAGCTAAAAAAGATAGCGGCGCCAAGAAAGATAAAGGCTAAGCGGACGTGGTGTTAAGACAGTGGTGAATGATCGCCGGCTGTGCTAAGATTGTATAAAACTTCATAGGAGGTAAAGATGAGTATACGGGCAGAAGATGTTAAAAAGCTAAGAGAAGTCAGTGGTGCCGGCTTCATGGATTGTAAAAAAGCGCTAACACAGGCAGAAGGGGATGTGGAGAGTGCAATGCGTATCCTCAAAGAGCAGGGTATGGCAAAAGCAGAGAAAAAGAGCGGTCGAGATGCCAGCGAAGGGATGGTTTACTACAAGATAGCCGACGACAAGCACACGGCAGCTATTCTTGAGGTGAATTGCGAAACAGACTTTGTAGCACGATCAGACACATTTAAAGAATTCGTCGATAAGGTCGCAGATGCCATTTTGGTGGAAAAAGAAAAAGATGTGCAAACACTGATGGACAAACCCATTCCTGGCTATAAAAACCTTGAGGGCGCACGTCATGAGGCCGTACTCAAGCTCGGAGAAAACATCCAAGTTAAGCGCGCTGATTACATCGATGTAGGCAGCAACTACCTTGCTGGATATATCCATGGTAGCGGGCTTGCGGTATTAGTGGGGTTGCAAGAGGACCTGCCAGAGGTCGGAAAAAACATAGCCATGCACGTTGCTGCACTTCAGCCAGCAGCGGTCAGAGAATCTGAGATACCAGAAGCTTTACTAAAAGAAGAGCGTGAGATTTACGAAAAACAGCTTGATGGTAGCAATAAGCCTGCAGAAATAATCAGCAAAATCATCGACGGTAAGATGAAGAAGTTCGCGGGAGGGCTATGTTTGTATGGTCAGGCATATGTCAAAGATCCTAAGCAAACGGTAGCTGAATACCTCAGTAGTGCAAGTTGTAGTGTAGACACGTTTGTGCGTTTCTCATTAGGAGAAACGGCAGAACAGTAGAAGAATCTACTTTAGTCCGGAAGGCATATGGCAACAACGAAGAAGTATCACAGAGTCTTACTTAAACTAAGTGGCGGATCGTTGTTCGATTTCAATGGTATTGCGCAGCCAAAAGAGGCGCTAGCAAAGATCGTTGAAGAGATACAGAGCATACATAAGGACAAAGCCGAAATAGTTGTTGTGCTTGGAGGCGGAAATATTTGCCGCGGCCGTGATATTATTAAGTCGGGTGCACACAGGTTAACCGCTGACAATGTAGGCATGCTTGCAACCGTAATGAATGCCTTGGTGTTCAAGGATGTCCTTGAAAACGCTGGTATGCAAGCCAGGCTATACTGTGCATTCTCAGTTGCGAGCATGGTTAACGTCTTTGATCCACAAAGAGCGCTAGACGATTTGCAAAAGGGCCGTATCGTCATTTGTTGCGGAGGAACAGGCAATCCACTGGTTAGTACGGATACCGCAGCAAGTTTAAGAGCTATACAGCTCAATGTAGATGCTATTTTTAAAATAACGAACGTGTCCGGTGTTTACACTGCTGATCCAAACAAGGACGAGGCCGCAAAACTCTACCAAGAGATCAGTTTCGATCAAGTGCTACAAGATGGGTTGAAGATTATGGATGCAGAAGCGTTTAGATATTGCTATATGTTTAAATTGCCCATACATATCGCCCATTACCAAGAAAAAAATGTGTTAGCAGGTCTTATGCAGGGAAAGGCAATTGGCACAAAAATTCACCCAGGTACGGAGGTATAATTATGTTGAATACGTTGTTTGCAAGTGCAGATACAAGGATCAGCAAGTGTAAAGAAAATTTATCCAACGAGCTTAGTAAGATTAGGACTGGAAGAGCGCATCCACAAATTCTTGATCAAATTAAAGTCAGTTCATACGGGTCGGAAATGCCACTATCGCAAGTTGCTAGTGTGCACGTAGAGGGCACAAGGAATTTGCTCGTAACGCCGTGGGATAAGTCGCAGATCAATGCGTGTGAGAAGGCCATTAGGCAGTCTGATCTAGACCTAAATCCAGCTATTCAAGGGAATAGTATTCGTGTGCCATTTCCAGTGCTGACAGAAGAGCGTCGTAAGGACTTAGTGAAAATTGTTAAAGAGCAGGGAGAGGCCGGAAAAGTCGCAATTCGTAATGTCCGTAGGTCTATTTTGCAAGATATAAAGACGATGCTAAAGGATAAAGAGATAACCGAAGATGAAGAAAAGTCGGCTGCAAACAAAATGAATGTGAAAACACAAGACGCAGTTGCAGCTATTGATAAAATAATAGCTTCAAAAGAAGTTGAGCTTTCTGAAGTGTAGAAAGATGGAAAGCTTCAAAGCATGCGAGCATCTAGCTATTATCATGGACGGCAATGGCCGGTGGGCCGCTCGCGAAGGTGTTGATCGCCAGCAAGGGCATCGTAAGGGCGCCGAAGTCGCACTAGATATTGTAAAGCACTGCGTAACAACCTCGGTTAAGAGCATAACACTGTATTGTCTAAGTACGGAAAATATGAAAAGACCTAAAAAAGAAGTGCAGTTTTTGATACACTTGCTCAACCAAACATTGTTGGATAACGAGCGCCTTTTTCAAGATGAGGGTATACGGGTAAAGGTGGTCGGGGACCTGCGGTTTATGGGGGAAGATCTGAATACGACCGTGAGCGATATTCAGAGCAAAACAGAGCATCATACGAAACTGGAGTTGAATATAGCCTTTAATTACAGTGGTAGATGGCAAATACAACAGGCGGTGGAGCATGTATGCCGTTGCAGCGTGGCTTCTGGAAATAGTCAACAGTTTACAGAATTTGAGCGGCACATTCGAAGCGATATGGTCTCGGACCCGGATTTGCTTATTCGAACCAGTGGTGAACATAGGCTTAGTAATTTTATGCTTTACCATTTAGCTTATACCGAACTGGTATTTGATAACACGCTTTGGCCAGATTTTAACGAACAGATTCTTGACAAACATCTAAGAGATTTTTGTTTAGTTGATCGGAGATTTGGGCAAGTTAAGGATTCTAATGAGCTTGTACCAGACGTCACTTAGCCTAGGCCTAATGCACACCAAAAGGGTAAAAACAGCATTGGTTATGTTTTTTTTAGGTTGTGCGTGTCTGCTGTATTTGCCTAAGGAAGTGCATAACGTTATATGGTTTGTGGCTTCCTCGGTCGCAATGTATGAGTGGTCCTGTCTCGGCCCGTACCGAGAAAAATATAAACAGATAGCATGGGGGACCTTAGTCCAATTTGCGCTATGGTTTTTTGTGGCAAGGGTTCCTGCGGCAGATATTTTACCTAACATGTCCTGGGTTTGTAGTCTTACAATCTGCAATATAATAGTGTTGGTTTGTTTTGCTAATAGTGCGTTAAAAAGCTACCACTGGTTATGTGGCTATTTAGTACAGGGAGTAGCATGGTATCTTGGCTATTATTTCTACAGTCAATATAGTCATGACTGGCAAATAGCGGTGCTGCTTACGATTCTAGCAGATGTCTCTGGGTATTTGGTAGGGATGCAGTCATCAAGCAGCAAAAGGCCGTGGCCGTTTATAAGTCCAAATAAAACCTACTCAGGGAGCCTGGCGATGATTATAGCCCCCTGTTTGGCTGGTTTTTTGTTAGATACAAAGTATTTTATGTGGACAGTCGGGGCTTGGTCATTACTAGGGGACTTATTTGTTAGTTGTGCAAAGCGTTATGCCAAACAAAAAGACTGTGGTTCTCTACTACCCGGCCACGGCGGGCTTCTAGATCGAGTGGATAGCCATCTTGCGGTTTGGATAGGGTTGTTTTTTGCGCTATAAGCATTCGTTAAAGTATACAAAAAGCGATTGTATTAGCCAGGTACTTACGGTTGTGTCGTAGGCAAAAGCAAGAATAGTGCACAATGCGGTTGTAATATAAAGAATGATGGTTTACCTTATGTGGGACTTGGATATAAAAAAGAAGGTGGCTATGAAATTTCAACATTTACTACGAATTCTTATGATCACGGTATGCAGTTTGTGTATGCTTTGCGCGCAAGGGCAAGTTATCAATAAGGTTGCAGTCAAAGGTAATAAGAGGGTGCCTGAGCGATTTGTCGTACAATACAGTGGGCTCAAGCGAGGCGACAAAGCTGACTCAAAGTCTGTTAAGAAGGCGATTACAGCCCTTTATGCTACAAAACATTTTTCAAATATAGAAATAGACTACAACAAAAGCAGCGGTATCGTCCATATAAGAGTCGATGAGCATCCATTGATTAAGAAAATCGATGTAACTGGGGGAGGGTTAATCCCAAAAGAAAGTTTAGACGATATTTTGAAAAAAGCGAATGTTGCTGTTGGAAAAGTTTATAATCCTGCGGTTTTAAACGAAATAAAAATGGGGATTAAGCAGCAGTATCTATTGAAAGGTTACCAGGATGTATCCATCAAAGAACATCTAACCAAGGAAGCGGGCAATCAAGTAGCCATCAAGCTTGAAATCGTGAAAAGCCGACAATATCAAGTTGACGCGGTAACGCTGAGCGGGAACAAGGCCTTTAGCAAAAAGAAGCTACTGGAAGTCATGGACCTAAATCGCCCTAGTTTATTTGCTAGGTTGTTTGGTGGAAATTACTACTCTCAGGAAGCTATGGAGGTCTGCATCGCCCGTTTAAGAGAATGGTATGAAGATCATGGATACTATGAAATACAAATTATTAAGTTAGATGTAGAGCCGCTATCTAACCAACAGCGCGTACATATCAAACTAGGGGTATCAGAAGGGCCGCAATATCACTTGGCAAAGGTTGAGGTGACAGGGGATGAAAAAATTCGTAAGCTCTCGTATCCTGCTATCAATCAAGTACAAAAGCGTCTTGAGAAAGGGGCCGTTATTGGGTTTTCACGCAAACAAGTACAATTATGGGTTCGGCATGTACAAGATGTCTTAGAGCGTCAGGGGTATGGGGTAAAAAGCATTATTCCTGATTTAAAAGTAGATGAAAAGACACATAAGGTTTCCGTGGTGTTTGGTATTAATCAAGGCGTTCCTACATTGGTGCGACACATTCGGTTCAAAGGGAATACGCTTACCCAGGATAAGGTTTTGAGAAGGGAAATGCTGTTATCAGAAGGCAGTGTTTTAACGCGTTATGAGCTAGATCAAAGTAAGAGGCGGATGGCTAACCTAAGTTATCTGAAAAATGTCGATTATGAGATTGTCCCGATTGATGGGCAGATGGTAGATGTGATTATGAGCATGGAGGAAGCCCCCGCTGCTAAAATAAGTGCCGAATTATCTAAGTCGAACAAAGAAAACTTAGCCGGTGGGATAAGTATCGACCATTCTAATGTGTTTGGCACAGGCAACGCGCTACAGCTAAAACTAGAGAAAGTCTATGCCGGACGGGTAACGGCTTTGATTGGAGGATATGTGCCTTATGTTTTCAAAAATGGCGTAGGCATGGGCTATAAGTTTAGCTACGAGCGTAAGCAAGCTTCTAGTAGTTCAACAGCAGGTAAAACGATCGAGAATATAGACGTAGGAAGAATCTATTCGGCGAACGTATTCTTTAATTTCCCACTGACGCTGTATGCGGACATGGATCTTAGCTTTAAGGCAAAAAATCATCATTTTTCCATCCTTGAAGGTGCTACCCCCGTTATGAAGCATTTTATTGGGTGGGGAGGGAAAAATCAGAAGGAATATATTGTTGAAGCAATACTGAGGCATCGAACACTTAACAGATACAATAACCCCACGAGTGGCCATTATTATGAACTAAATAATAGCTTAGGGAGCTTCGGTCGTACGAATTATTGGACGGTGAATGCTAGAGCAAGCTGGTACATAGATACCGGTTTCTTAGGTACCGTTATCAACCCCCAGCTTAATATTGCAAAGGGTTTTGGATACAGTAAAGGCTATAAAGCGTACTATCTGGCCCAAGAGGGAAATCTTAATGGGTTTTCTGAATTGCCACCATCGCGCAAGTTTTATGGTGGCGTAACCAGCCCCGTAAGAGGCGTCCTCAATTTTGGTGATAAGCTTGCGATTACAACAACAGACTCAAATGGCGATACCCAAACACGATACGACGCACAGGGCGGCGAGCTCCTAACGACTGCAAGTTTAAATCTTGTCTTGCCAAATATGATCAGTGACTCGGTAACCACAAGCGTCTTTTTGGATGGTGGGTACGTCTACAATCGCATGTCAAAAGACCGAGATCTTTGGTTTGATATGAACAAATGGGTATATAGTACAGGCGTACAGATGCAAATACAGACCCCAATAGCCCCGATTGTGCTGATGTGGTCTAGGCCAATTAAGATTGAGCGATCAGCTGTGGGGCGCGACTTATTCAAGTCAGGACAGTTTTCCATTCAGGCCGCCTTGTTATAAAAATAAGGGGCTAACGCTTGTAGAACAGGTTAAATATAGATGAAGCGTGCTGAAAAAAAGTGTGATAAATTCATTATAAATAGTTGTGTTTGATAAAGAATATTGATAGGTTATTATCATTCATATGCCAAAACCAAATGAGAGGTAAAAAATGACCAATTTTATGTATGCAAGCATATTAGCTGCTTGTGCAATCATGCCGTTTACATCAGGATTAGCTGTTGAGACACGTATGGCAACGATCGATATGAAAAAAGTGGTAGAATCATCCAGCCATATGGAAGATCTCCGCAAGAGTATTTCAGAAGAGTTTACAGGGAAACGCGATGCTATCGTCAAGGAGCAAGAGTCTCTCAAAAAAGCAATTTCCTTATTTAAAAAGAATCAGGTAACCATGAAGAAAAGTTCAAAAGAAAAGGCTGAAAAAAAATTGCTTACACGCCAAGAGACGTTAGCAAAGAAAGAGCGAAGCTTTCAAACGGATCTTTATCAGAAGCAAGAGCAAGGTTACAAAGCCATCATGGATAAAGTAAAAGGTGCCACAAAAGCTGTAGCTGAAAAAGAAGGTTATTCCATTATCATTCCTTCAAGTGAAGCACTCTACAGTAGCCTAGAAGACATTACAGAGCGTGTACAAAGTGCACTATCCAAGTAATAAGATAAAACGGATAAAGGGGGTTCCAACCCCCTTTTTTCTTAAGTGAATAAACTAAACAAAACGACAAAAGACATAGCTAAGATCATAGGCTGCAAGCCTGAGGCTGTGCCATTAAAAGTTATAGATGCTCTGCGATCGCATACGGATGCATCAGAGCAAGATGTAGCATTTTTTGATAGTACCTTACCCGTAAGTAAATTAGAAGATTGTAAGGCGGGATGTATCATTACCACACAGAAGATCGCATCAGCGTATAATGGGCCAGCTGTACTGCTCATCCACCCAAATCCAAAATATGCTTTTGCAGAGGTATTAGAAACGCTGTATCCGCAGCACAATGTGGAGGCGTCTTGCCACACCACTGCGGTAATAGATAAGACTGCCAGAATAGACACATCATCTGAGGTATCGGCAAACGTTACGATCGGGGCAAATGTAGACATAGGAAAAGGGGTTCTTTTAAAACCTGGCGTAGTGATTGAGGCGAACTGTGTCGTCGGTGAGGGTAGCATCATTCACCCAAACGCAGTTTTGTATGCAAACACAAAAATTGGAAAGCGCTGTATTATCCACAGTGGCGTGAGTATAGGATCGGATGGCTTTGGTTATGCGCAGTCACAAAATGGCTGGAAGAAGCTACAACACATAGGGTCGGTAGTATTAGAAGACGATGTGGAGATCGGCGCCAATACCTGTATTGATAGAGGGATGTTAGGCGATACACGAATAGGGCGAGGCGCAAAGCTAGATAACCTAATTCAGATCGCTCACAACGTACAAATAGGCGCCGGGACAGCTATCGCAGCATGTGTAGG
>CAXGBK010000195.1:0-21093 GCA_964008345.1 uncultured Coxiella sp. | reverse complement strand
TTTGTAGCGGTTTATTTAGGTGTGCAAGGATCAACTGTTTGGAGAGTCGATATGTATAGTAATCAAGTTGCTGCTGCCTATCGCATAAAAAGCGCCACATTTGATCGGGAAAGCGCTGTAAAAGAGACCCCAAAACGAGTTGCTTCTCGTCAAGGGTTTCGCGTGGGTGGCGAAGTTGATCCTGCAAAGCCTGCCATTGCCAGTATTTTTTCTCTCGGGTTCTAAGCATCGCTTGGTTCAGCTGATGATGATATGTCTGGTACATCTGCGCGAGTTGTTTGGCATCTGGGACAAGTAATAGGGCTGCTTGGGTAGGTGTGGCTGCGCGAACATCACAGACTTCGTCACAAATGGTCCAGTCTGTCTCGTGGCCAACGGCACTGACAATAGGCGTAATGGCTGCGTGTATAGCATAAGCCAATTGCTCGTCGTTAAAGCACCAGAGGTCTTCAATAGACCCGCCTCCACGGCAGAAAACAAGGGCGTCGTGGTTGTTGTTATCAGCGGTTTTAAGGGCTTTAATAAGGCTGCTAGCTGCCAGGCCCCCTTGAACTTGCGCTGGATAAACGGTGATGTTTGCAATGGGGAAGCGACTTTTAAGCGTGGAGGTTAGATCTTCAAGGCCTGCGGCTACTGGAGAGGATAGAATGCCAATGGAGCGCGGAAATGATGCAAGCTTACTTTTTCCTTCAGGTGCGAATAGACCTTTGGCCGCCAATTGAGATCGCAATATTTGATATTGGCGTTTAAGAAGGCCTTCCCCTTGAGGGAGAATCCGATAAGCCAGGATTTGGTATTGTCCACGTTGCTGGTAAAGTGTGATAAGCCCTTCAACGCAGCAAGCGGTGCCTTCTTGTAGTAGTGCGCTATCTTGTTGGGCTATGGCGTATCGCTTAAACATAGCGCAGCTTATTTCCGCGTAGCTATCTTTTAATGTGAAGTATATATGTCCTGACCTTGGTCTAGATAAATTGCTAATCTCTCCTTGGACACGGATAATGCCTTGAGAGGATTCAAGAAGATCTTTAACGCGCTGATTAAGCTCAGAGACACTGAGTGCGTCAGATTGTTTGTCCATGGCAGTTGTTGACATGTTGTAGTTCACTAAAGGGCCAATTATTATCGCTTCTTCAGCTATATTGTGCAAGAGAAACCATGATAATGCGAGCTAGTCACAACTTTTTTACTACATCGTCTGGTATTATGACAGGGATTTGATTAACATATACCAATGGTGAGAACATCTAGCACAATAGCAACACGATTGCTGATTTAAATAAGTTAAGATACGGTGGTATGGTTAAAATTCTGAATAAATTAAAAATTCACTTATTGCTCGTTGCTGTTTTAGTGATTGCCGGCATCCCGTGGGGATGGACGCTAGCGTACACGAAAAACGTGCTAAATATTACTGTCCGTAAGCGAGATACAATGAAAAATATTTTTTTGCGGAATAGGTTATCCATGCAAGATCTTACATCGTTATTGAGTGAAGTTAAAAGCAGAAAGACGCTCGAGACCATATACCCAGGACAACGAATACGTATTTTCCTAGAGCATGGAAAAAAAGTGGCCAGAATATCGCTACAGAGGAAAGGTAAAAACCCCATCAGCATTGAAAGATTGCCTCTAAAAAAGCATACAGCTTACCAGCCAAAAATGATCAAAACAGGTCCTTATAAAAAAGTGCAGTTTAACATTCGGCACTCGCTTTATATGGATGGTAAAAAAAATGGTTTAACGCCAAAAGATATCCATGCCATTGCGGAGGTAATGAAAGAAGATTCTTCTATAAATTTAAGCAAACTAGCGGCCTTAAGTAAATTTACCGTCATCCTGACACAAGGAGAGAAGCCGCATGTTGTTGCAATAGACATTGAGCAAGGTAAGCAAAAGTGGACAGCAACCGAGTTTCAGGATAGCAATGGCGTTACCCAGTACTACCATGAAGATGGAAGCACACTATCTGCAAGCTTTTTACGCTATCCATTGAAGCGTTTTTACATTAGCTCTCACTTCTCTCCTAATAGAAAGCACCCAATACTTGGCATTAATAGGCCGCATTATGGTGTGGACTTTGCTGCTTCCTACGGGACACCAATCTGGGCAACGGCCCCAGGTGTCGTGCAATTCTTAGGATATAAAGGGGGCTTTGGAAAAACGCTCGTGATTAAGCACGATAAAAACTACACAACAACATATGCGCATCTATCAAGGTTTGGTAAAACATTAAAAGTGGGCGATCGCGTAGAGGCGAAACAAATAATCGGATTCGTCGGCAAAAGTGGGACCGCCACAGGCTCGCATCTGCATTATGAGATCCGAAAAAACGGCGTGCCATTTAACCCGCTTAAGAAGTTCCCAGAAAAGTCTTCTTGCCTTACCGGCAAAGCTTACAAATATTTTGAGAAGTTTAGAAAAATGCTCATGCTAGGGAATTAGTGTGCTGTATTTAGGGGTAAATACAGGGACCAGCGCAGATGCAATCGACAGTGTATTTTGTGAGATTACAGGAGATGGAATACGAATTATAGCTACGGATGAATACAAGCTCAGCGTAGAAGTTCGGCAATCTATCCTGAGGGCAGTTAAAGATGCGAATTTGACGGTTCAGGATTTTCAGTCTTTAAAAGGCATTCTAACCGATTATTTTTGCGCCGCTATCCAGCAGTCATTGAGAAAGCATGCCATTAAATCAGAGGCCATAGTCGCTTGTGGGTTGCACGGGCAGACCATCCATCATCGTCCTGATCATCCATATCCTTATAGCTTGCAGTGTGTCGATGCTGCAAAAGTTGCACACGCTCTAGGCTTGGTCGTAATTGAGGACTTTCGAGCCGCAGATTTAGCATTGGGCGGGCAGGGTGCGCCTATTATTCCAGGGTTTTTAAGATATCTATTGCAGATGAAGCAACAAAAGTCAGGTCTTTTTATAAACTTAGGCGGGATAGCCAATATGACGGTTATCGATGAGGATAGTACACAAGGTTGGGATATCGGTCCGGCCAATGCTCTTATGGATATTTGGATATATCATCAAAAGGGCGAGGACTATGATCATAATGGCGATTGGGCTCGGTCTGGAAACGTAGTTCCTGCGTTGCTAAGTAGGTGGCTGGCAGATCCTTATTTTTCACAAAAGCCACCAAAGAGCACAGGTCGTGATTACTTTACCTTAGAGTGGGTGCAGAAATCCTTACAGGGTGAACGTGCAGAGGATGTACAGGCAACGCTACTAGCCTTGACGATACATAGCATCACCCAAACCATAAAATCGATTGAAGGTAGAAGTCTGCAAGGCTGTTACTTATACGGAAAAGGGGTTGCTAACCGCTTTCTTGTAGAGCAGCTATCTAAAGCCTTGCCGAGTAGTAAGCTCCTTACAACTATGGACCTCGGTGTGGAGCCTGGAGATGTAGAGGGCGGGCTATTCGCCTGGTTGGCTTTTTGCTATATGCAGAAAATCCCAACGGATCTAACAGGGGTGACTGGTGCTAGGTCAAAAGGTATTCTCGGTGTTTGCCATCAAGCTAAGTCTTGGGCGGTAGCGTAATACGCTCAACCATTATACCCTTAAATTTCTTAAGGTTCTTATGAGCATGCTGGATATACTCTATAAGCGGCATCTCTGTAACTCCCTTAAATCCGGCGTGTCGAAAGATACGCTGATTATCCTTGACAATCACAAAGCCAAGATGCGCGATATCGATTTTTGTGCCAATAACTTTTTTTAGATCCCAATTGGGCGTGACAAACTCAATAATACTTCCTCCTGGGATTTGTGCTAAAATTATCTCGGTATTCTTGGGGTTTAGAATCGTTTCAAATGGAATATAGGAGAGTTCGACGGTTTGCACTTGCGCGTTGTCGTAGGTCTTTTGCCAGGATTGTAGCTGTTGTGGTGTTAGAGGGGCTTTTTTGCCGAGCATTTTCTTTTGAAATTGTAGCCATTGGGGATAATCGATTTCTGTTACAAGAGTTTTAGCCACCGGTTTTTGCTGGTAGTCCATAAAAGTCGGCGTAATATCTTTTAGAAAATGGTTTTTTTCGTTATGCCGATTCCATTGCCAGCTCATAAAATGATGGCGATTAAAATAGCTAATGGGGCGTTGATGGTAGCGAATCGTGACGAGTTTTTTCTCAAATTCAGCCACATCTTGACTAACCGTCATCGCCAAAACCACATGCGCAAGGCTCATACAGTCGAATCCTGCAGTTGTAAGTAAAGGGCGTTTGTCAAAATCACCATTTTGTCCATCGCCTAAGGTGTCAAAAATATACGGGCGTTGGAGAAAGAGATCGGTTGCAGCAATAACACGATCGTTCACGTCAGCGGAACGGTGGTTAGAAGTATGATAATAAGACTTTATATCGGTATCCGACACCTTTTGTTGCTCAGGATTTATCTTTCTTTGGAAACTCTGCAGTGTCTCTATGCGGTTTTTAGCAAAAATAGGCATGGATACAAGCAACACACTGTAGAAAAGAGTCAAATAATAGTAATGGCGCATAATTTTTCTCCGTAAGGTTGGCATATGTTGCACAATATGGATATACTTCTAGCTAATATAAAGGAAGCCGTCGTTATGTTCAATACAATATGGTTAATGATGATCTTGGTAGCATCTTTTGTTGCTATGCTCAACGGTAAAGTTGATTTGATGGTTAATCATATACCAGTTAGTGCTGAGAAAGGATTCACGGTCGCATTAGGTCTTGTGGGGCCAATGGCATTTTGGTTGGGACTGGTTAAAGTTGCAGAAGACAGTGGACTGGTAAACAATCTCGTTTACGTTATGAAGCCCATCGTACAAAAATTGTTTCCAGATATCCCAGCAGATCATCCGGCAATGGGAAGCGTCCTGCTATCCATTGCTAGTAATATGCTCGGCTTAAATAACGCCGGGACTCCTATTGCCATACGTGCCATGCAGGCATTGCAAAAGATTAACCAAAACCCAGTTGAGGCAAGTAATGCAATGTGCTTATTTATGTGTATCAATGCGTCAAGTGTGCAGCTGATTCCTACAACCGCGATTGCCATACTAACAAGTGCGGGCAGTCAAAACCCCATGCAAATTGTAACCACGGCATTGCTAGCCACATCCGTTTCTACCATCGTGTCAATAAGCGTATGCATTGCACTTCAAAAAATGAGATTATTTCAAACAAAGGGAGCACTTCGATGACGACAAATATCGTAAAGATGATATCCAGCTACAGTGTCTTATCTGTAATCCTAGGGATTATTATTTTTGCTATGCATAAAAAAGTGGCGGTGTTCGAATCTTTTCTCGAAGGGGCATCGGGTGCCGTCGATGTGACACTGAAGTTAGCCCCTTATCTAATTGCGATTTTAGTAGCCTTTGGGATGCTAAAAGATTCTGGGACCATTGATTTACTCACTGCATTTTTCGGCCCATTTATGGAAAGTATAAACATTCCAAGGGAGTTGATTCCCCTAGGCCTCTTAAGGCCATTTTCAGGGGCCGCCTCTAATGCAATTATGGTAGATTTGGTAAACGAACACGGCCCAGATAGTCTGATTGGTTTAGCATCAGCGACTATTATGGGGAGTACAGAAACCAGTCTTTATGTAGCGGCAGTATACTTCGGGTCGGTGGGTATCAAGCGAACACGTCATGCGATACCTGCGAGTCTAATTGGGGAGCTAGCTGGCTTTATAGCGGCCGTGTATATTTGTCAGTGGCTACTTTAAAGCTAGGGACCGGGATGTTAAGTAAATTACAAAAAATGGCTATCGGTTTTGCTGTGGTGAGCGCACTGGTGCTTGTATTAGCAGGTTACTGTATAGCCGTCGTTGAAAGTGCCCTTTATGTGCCTTGTCATCCCAAAGCAAGAACCTATCTGAATGATCCAGAAAAAGCCACTGAGTTTGAAAAAGAACGAAAGTTACAGCTTCCTATGGTAGATAAGCGTATCAGCAGTCCTTACTCTCATCATCGCATACCTGGGCCTAGTCAAGATATAACGTTAGATGCATGGTGGATTCCCGCAGTAAAAAAGACGCAGAAGACGGTAATATTACTACATGGATACCGATCCAGTAAGCACAGTCCCAGGCTGTTATTTTTGGCAGGCATGTATCACCAGGCGGGAATGAATGTACTATTATTCGATTACCGTAATCATGGGTATAGCTCCTGTCCAACACATCGGCACACAGCTGGTCAAGAAGAGTCAGATGACTTATTAGCGGTCAAGAAATGGTTGGTAAAGGAGCAAGGTATCGCTTCGTCGAGTATCGGGGTTCATGGTATATCTTTGGGAGGCCTAACAGCTATGATTGCTATGAGTAAGGATCCTACGCTTGCCGCAGTGATTGCTGAGACGCCGCCTTATGATATGAAAACGGTTGCTTATAGTGAGTTAAGAAGGCAAAAAGCTCCTGAAATATTGATCCCATTTATTGTAGGGCTAGAAGATAGCCTGATTAGACACTATATAGGTATCGATTTGGATAAGGTGACTGCAAAAATGGGCATAGAAAAGCTTAATAATCGGCCATTAATGGTACTGTTTTCGACAAAAGACAGTCGGGTTCCCTACAAAGGACATTTTGATAAACTTGTAGAGGATGCTGCCAAATATCAGCAGCCGTTAAAGATTATTTTATTAGAAGGCGCAGATCATGATGGCTTTCTCGAGTATATGATCCCTTGGTATGAAAAAAACGTCCCCGTTTTCCTAAAAGATAATCTTGTAGATGGGAAGCAGCAAAAATCGATGAAGACCATTACGCATCAAGATATTTTTATTCGTACTAAAGTCGTGCCACGGGAACTGTTAAAATAGAAAGTTTAGTGGGTGCTAAAAAAATAATGGTGTTTTATGCATAGCCCCCCAGCTAAAAAGGTACGAAAGTTGGAAGCATGATCGCAATAAAAACAAGATCTAGGCATGATATGAGAAAAAAGGTGATAGATGATGGGCATTATTAGCTAGCTAATCGCAATTTTTTAAAGACTCTACACTAAATGAACTGATAATGTAGATATTATCGGATATTTTTAGGGTTTTGTGCTATAAAAAATGTGCTTGGTTACAAAAATTATTGTAGATTTTTATAAAGGTATAAATTATAACCAGAGAGGAGTAGCATCATGGAAATTCCGAAAAGTTTTGAAGCTATTTTAGATATCTTGAGATGGGTCTTTCCGAAATCTAAAGCAGGTGAGGACGTTACATCATATGATCCGTACTTAGATGATATAAGAGAAAAGGTTAGACGAGAGCGGTCAAAAGAAAAACTGGATAATGAAATACAATCAATATTAGAGAGCCAGAAGAAAGTCCTCGGCAAAGAACTGTTTGACGAAATAAGCAACTCCGCGAAAGCACTGCACAAGAACGAGGAAATGGTTCGCATTAAGGCTGACAAGGACATTGTTGGTGAAAATAGGAAAAAAATACAATGGGTAGAGCAGTTCATGAGAGAAAAAAACATAGAAAAAAAAGACAAGGAAGAGATATTTACATGTTTTGAACAAGTACAAGTGGCAATTGATCTCGAAGAGAGAAAAACAGAACTCATAGAGAATAATAAGATTTTAAAAAACGAAAAAGGAAACAGTCGACCAACGGGCACAGTGATTTATTTCCCAGCACAACTGCAAGCAGTAAAAAAAAACCCGCATATGAGGGATTTTTTAGATAAAATAAAGACCGAAATGTACCAAAACAGTATAGCTTATGGATATCCAGAGAGAGTCGGTTTGGATCAGATGATCGAAGATATCGTTAAAGACATTAAAAACAAAATAAAAATAGGAGCAATAAAGTGCCCTATTAAAATCCATGGAGTGTCCATTGGGGGGATGGTAGGATCCGAGGTTGCAAAAAAATTATGTGAGGTTCCAGAATTGAGAAGCTATATAGAACTTGAAGTTCACAATACGTCTCGATCATTAAGTAAGCTCGTAAGCTCGTTATCACTTATCCCAGAGGGGATACTGAGTATTTTGATAAAGATTGGCCTAGGCCAGAATCTAGAAACAGAAAAAAACATAGAATATTTAGAGAGTGTGGGTGTGAAGACAAAAATATCAGCTACAAAAGGTGATTGGCTCATGCAAGGAGATGCATCTTTTATTCATAGCGAGCGTGAGGATGTAAACATACGTAGGAGAATACTGAGAATTATACATCTGGTTAATGGTGTGGAGTATGAAGATAATAATCGGCCTAAAAATTTTGCTCGTGCTGTGGTAGATCTATCAACCTTCGTGGGTTTAGTTGCCGTGAACGTGATAGCTGTGCCAGTTATGATGCTAATAGCTATTGATAGATTAAGCACACGGCGTCTTAAAAATAAGAATAATGAGTATGCTTTTGGGGATAAAATTCTAGAGTATAAAGAGGGTGAGCCGATTTCGAATATTGTTAGATTTGCCGGTAGATTCTTACTTAAGACGGTAGCTCTTGCACCAGCTGCATTAAGTTTCGTTTTTTATGCTGTCAAGGATATGTTTTCTACCAAGCAAAATCATAAGCATGTGGAACCACAGGGCGCTACCAAAATACCTTTTGACGATAAGACTCATCTGCTGACCCAAAACTCTGTGGATATACCGCCCCCTAACGCTGGCCCCGAACCTGAAGGATTGGTTTCTGTAGTGCAATATCAACAAAACGCACAAGCGCAAATATCTGAAAATAAAGCCAAGGGGGATCTACATAGCAGACATGCCCATAGGTATGCTGATTGTAAGGGGCTGATAGAAGAAGGATGGCAAGAAAAGACCATGGTATGGAAGAGAAAACAGGAAAGTCGTCGGAACCACATGCAAAGGATAACTAAAGCATGGGAAGGTGTAACAAAAATAATGAGAAAAGGATCTAGAAAGAAACCGTAAGGAGTCTTGAAGAATAATTTTCCTGTTTTAAGATATTCCTAATGAATATATACTTGATTTGTAATAATATTAACGTATTAAAACATATTAAGGACAACAAAATGCAAAATAATTTATTTACACAAGGCCTAGATATTCATAACCATGATCAGGTGCTTGATCTGGTATCTCAAGACTGGAGGGTCTTAGAGCACGCTGGTGGGGGGCCAAAAAATGATGATAACATCGTCTGGTTAGCTGTATTGCAAGACTGGAGAGCATTAGAATTTGCTGGCGATGGACCAAGAAATAACACAGAAATCGTATTAGCTGCTCTGGAGCAAGATATAAGGGCCGCGCAATATATAGGTAACGGGCCACGTTACGATCAACGGGTAATCGATCTACTAGGACCGGTTCAGATAAATGATAGTGTACAAGGCCCAGTCATAACGCCGCCGCGAGATGACGAAAGCGGTAACACAGGTGCTGCAGAAGATCATCAAGGGCCCGCTCGACCAGTTGTTGCTACGCCGTCTAGTGATGTAAGGCCGGTTGCGGCACCTACGCAAGTTGCGGAAAAAGGAATCGTAGATATCCATGGGAGATTACAAGTTCAAGGAAGTAAAATAACAAGCTCAAAAACCGGTGCGCCAGTATCATTGTACGGTATTAGTCATTTTTGGATAAACGAAGGCTGGGTTGGAGAAAGATTTTGCACAGAAGCGTCAGTAAACGCAATGTGTGATCTTGGTGTCGATGTACTTAGAGTCCCCGTAGGCGTACAAGAAGGTGGTGGTTACTTGCATAATAGAGATTCAGTAAGAGCAAGGATGAATAGCGTGGTATCTGCAGCTATTAACAAAGGTAAATACGTTATCATCGATTGGCATTCGCGCAAAGCAACGGACAATGAACCAGAAGCCATTGCTTTTTTCAAAGAAATGGCAGTATTGTATGGACAATGTCCTAATGTGATTTTCGAGATTTACAACGAGCCAGTAGGCGGTGAGACATGGCCAAAGATTAAGGGGTATTCAGAGAGAGTATTGGCAGCAATACGCCAGTAGGGCGCTGATAATCTTGTTACAGCAGGGACGCCAACTTGGTCACAAGATGTGGACGTGGCATCACAAAGTCCATTAAACGATACAAATGTAGCATACGCACTGCATTTTTATGCGGGAACACACCATGATCATATTCGTAAAAAAGCAAGAACCGCAATTGCCAGTGGCTTGCCACTATTTATCTCAGAGTGTGGTGGAGTAAGTTGCACTGGGGACGGAGCTTTTGATCATGTTCAGTGGCAAGCTTGGGTCGATCTTATCGAAGAGCATGGGCTTTCAACGATTGGATGGCACATGGGAAATACAGGTAAGTTTGAAACATCTTCAGCTATTTTTCAGCATGTTAACCCGGAAGGGCCATGGAATGATGAGCATTTCACAGAAAGTGGTAGGGCTTTCAGGGCACTGTTGCAAAGCCCAAGAAGGCAGCCTGAACTAGCTGATACATCCAGTGATCATAGTGTGTCTACAACACACACGCTAGGTGGTTAATCAGTCTAACTAATAACATAGGCATATGCAGCCAAGCTTACGAATTAACGCGTAAGCTTGGCTGCATTACTTTTACCTCTCAGCAGGAGAAAGCCTTGTTCAATGTGTGCTATTTTGCTACAATGCGTCGTCTAATGAATAGGAGAAATGATGCAAGTTACCAATATAGCCCCTGATTTTACTGTGCCAGCGGTTTCTGCTGAAGGTGAAATTTTAGATGCGTTCAATTTATACGAAGAGATTGAGGGGCAGTATGCATTACTATTTTTCTACCCACTAGATTTTACCTTTGTTTGCCCAACAGAGATGATTGCTTTGGATAAGCGGATGGCCGCGTTTACAGAAAAAAATACGAAGGTCATTGCGATATCGGTAGATTCTGCATTCAGTCATAATCAGTGGCGAAAGACGCCGGTTAACCAGGGGGGCATTGGCGCAGTTAATTATACAATGGCGGCTGATGTGGCGCATCATATTTGTCGAGCTTACGGGGTTGAGCATCCGCAAGAGGGCGTAGCATTACGTGCAAGTATTATTATCGACCCTGCTAAGCAGATAAGGGTTAAGATGGTAAACGATCTTCCCGTAGGGCGCAATATAGATGAACTGGTAAGATTAGTAGGAGCGTTGCAATTTGTTGATACGCACGGAGAAGTTTGCCCAGCAGGTTGGCAGCATGGTGATGATGGATTTAAAGCCAATCCAGAAGGCATTTCCAGCTATTTAGAAGAGCATGCTGCGTCACTTTAATAAGACTAAGGGCCGTATCTGATCAGCTCAGACAGCAGATTTTTGGCGACTTTTCTATTGTCCATGTTTTTGGTGGACACAGAGTCATGCTGAATAAAAGGCGCCAATTTATTCCAGTACACATGAATAATTTTCCATGGCCTTTGGCGCTTTTCCATACAGTAGATAGCCTTTGTTGCCGCGCTATAGTCTTCAGCATGGATGAAGTTAAGGAAGTTTAAATGATAAATTAACATGTCTTTATTCGCTGCTTGCAGTGTTGTGGCTTGATCTGCTAATATCCGTTGAATTTGTGGGTAGAGAAGATTGACCTCATCAAGCGCTAATAAAGCTTTTAGGCATGTTGGTGAGTGCTCTGCAGCAAGGCAAAGTGCCGTTAATTTATGCTTAGAGTGTTGTGTTAACGCTGTGTGCAAAATGCCAAGTTTTTTAGCACGTTCCAAAATAGACTCTGCAACGATAATCTGATCGTGTTGGCAGGCTAAGTGAAGGATAGGGCGATACGGATTACAAATATCAGACATTTGTGAGCGCTTGATCATAAATAAAGCTTCTTGCTCGAGGCGGTGGCTGATAGCATAGTCTAGGCCGGGTAGCAGGCTTTGGCTGCGCCCAGAAGTTAATGACCCGCATGATTCGTTTGGTTTGGTTTGGTCAGGTGTTACAGTTGTCATCTTATTCCCTTTGTCTTTGTTATGACTAATGGAATAATTATAAAGATGTATACCTAGAGATGCAACCTGCAGGGTTGTTAAGTGACTAAATAACTTTGGTAAAATACACATCTAAGGCGGTCATAATACTAGAGTCGGGGTCGTAGAGCTTGACTAGCATTAAGGGATTGTGTAGCTTGGCTTATAAATAGTGTTAGGTGGTAATAATGCTCGATAGCCAAAAGCTAGGTAGGAATTTTGGAATAGGGATTCTATTCATAATTATGGCCTGGGGGGTCTATGATCATACCCTGCACATTAGCATACCTTTTTGGCAGAATAGGCTTGTAAACTACCTTTACCAAGATGGGTATACAACCCCTTATCCGTCAAAACATAAGCTCCATGTTGTCTCAGTTGGGACAGACTGGAATGCGAGTAAAAGATTGATACTCAGTGCGCATATTTGGCAACTACCACTGACGTTATTGGGGATAGGAGAAAAGTTTGGTGGGTTTTTAGATAAGCCGGCTAAATTAAGTGCGTATCTGAAGAATCTACCAGATGATGATATCGTGATGTTCGTCGATGCGTATGATGTTTTTATCAATGCAGACGAGGCGCGCTTAGTAAACGCTTTCAAGAAGAAAAAGAGGCCATTGGTGGTTGCGGCAGATAATTGGTTGTATCCGGATATCGATGTGGGGAGGCTTTATCCGAATACGCCCCCAGAGATCCTTTTTCGTTATTTGAACTCAGGTGGGAGCATCGGTTATGTATCAGCTTACAAAAAAATGATAGCTTGGTTTAAACAAGATCGTTGCCGTGATGCTTACGGCAGACGCTACCATTTTGGGCATGACCAGCGTTGTTTTACCTCGTACTATTTAGCACATCAACAAGATGTTGCGCTAGACCATACCCAAGAAATATTTGCATGCCTTAATGAAGTCCACCATCCAGGGTACTACGAGATTGTCTCAGCAGAGACGATTGATAACCGCCTCACCATGAAAAACAGTATGGTTTTTCATGGGAACGGAACAAGCGGGAAATTGTACTTCTTTGCTTTATACGACCGCCTAATACTCAGATGGAAAAAATCTCTTATGTGGGGAAATACGGCAAATATCCCATGGTATTTATACTAATCAATCAGGATGTCTTCTTTGCCGTTTTTGCTTTCGGGGGTGTAAGCTTTTTGTGGGCTCTTGTGACTAGAATAACAGCTTTAAGCATAATCCCGTTGGGGACAAGAAACCGCTTGCCATCCTTTTCCAAAAGAACGTAGCGTAAAGATATGTTTTGAACGACGCCCTCAGCCTGAGAGACGTTCACTGTATCGCCAACTTTAAAGGGCTGCGTCAAGATTAGTATGATGCCTGCTAGAAAGTTTTCAATAATATCTTTAGCCGCATAAGCTATAACCAGTGAACTACCACCCAGTGTGACAAAAACTGCCGTTAAGTCGATAGAAAAGTAGCTGGATATTAACAAAAAAATAGTAACGTAGCCAAAAGCGTACAAAGCTGTTTTAGCGCTCCCATGAAAAGAGGCAAGCTCTGGCGGTAGCTCGTATTTATCTAATGTATCAGCAAGAACATGAATACCAAAAAAGAATATAGCCAAAATAAGGATAAAAAATAAGAACTGAGAGTAACTATCTGCAATAGAAAACATAAAAATATCCAAAATACACGTACCACTAATATAAAGATTAAAGGCTTTCATTACAATAATAAATAAGTAAGGCGTTGAAAAACAGAAAAACGACCATACATAAAAACCAATGGAAAGGAAAATACCAATGAGTGATAGCAGCAAAAAATGGCTAGCACGGCAAAAAAAAGATCACTACGTGAAGCTTTCTCACAAAGAGGGCGTCCGATCAAGAGCCGTCTACAAATTACGAGAAATACAAGAAAAGCACCGAGTCATTAGTAAAGGGATGCGCATTATGGAGTTAGGCGCTGCGCCAGGGAGTTGGACTATGGAGATTGCAAGTTGGGTCGGAAAATCGGGTGAGATTTTTGCGGTGGATAGATTGCCAATGGCTGAAATCAAGGACGTAAAGATTGTTTGCCTAGATATTGAAACAGAAGAATTTAAGAAATGGTTAGAGAAAACTATTGCACCCGGTGGTATGGACGTAGTAATATCGGATATGGCACCTGATATGTGTGGTCACAAGCAAACAGACCAACTGCGATCTACAGGACTTTGTGAGAGTGTCAGTGACATTGCACAAACAATCTTGCGGGAAGAAGGCAGTTTGCTGATGAAAGCATTTCACGGTATTGGTTTTGATGAGTTAGTCAAGCAACTACGAAAAAAATTCAAGGTTGTTAAATTGGTGAAACCGGATGCTTCAAGGAGGTCTGCTACAGAGATGTATATTTTAGCCAAAGGATTTCTTAAGAGTAACAGCAACGGTTCAGCCAAGTATGGAGAATAGATTATGAATGAAACGGTAAAAAATTTAGTGCTATGGACATTTATTATTTTTATGCTCCTGAGTTTATTTGGCAGTTTTAATGCCAAAAACGATAATCCAGATTATTTAGTGTATTCAGATTTTATTCAACGTGTGAAGCAGGGCGAAGTAGAGTCTGTTTCCGTGAGTGAACGTAATATCAATGGTCGACTATCAGGTGGTGACTCATTCACAACATACATGCCGATGCAAGACCCTAAGCTGATGGACTTGTTGCTCGAAAAAGAAGTGGAAGTGGTCGGGGTTCAACCTGAGCAGCAAAGTCTGCTACTGTCTATATTTATTCACTGGACGCCTTTCTTACTGCTGATAGGATTATGGGTTTGGGCGATGCGCCAAATGCAAGGTGGTGCCGGCGCTGGAAAAGGTGGGCCAATGTCATTTGGTCGTAGCCGCGCAAGACTGATGGGCGAAAAGGAGAGGCCGATTACATTTAAAGATGTTGCAGGTATTGAGGAAGCCAAAGAGGACGTACAAGAGTTTGTCGACTTCTTGAAAGATCCGAGGAAGTTTCAGAAGCTAGGCGGAAAAATACCGTGTGGCGCATTATTGGTTGGGCCTCCTGGAACCGGTAAAACACTCTTGGCTAAAGCCGTTGCAGGAGAGGCCGGTGTACCATTCTTTACAATATCAGGTTCAGACTTTGTAGAAATGTTCGTAGGTGTAGGGGCATCAAGGGTTCGAGATATGTTCGACCAAGCCAAAAAGCAAGCGCCCTGTATTATTTTTATAGATGAGATTGACGCTGTTGGTAGACAGCGTGGTGCAGGACTTGGCGGAGGCCATGACGAGCGTGAGCAAACCTTAAATCAATTACTCGTAGAGATGGATGGTTTTGAAGGCAAGGAAGGTATTATTGTCATGGCCGCGACAAACCGCCCAGACGTATTAGACCCGGCTCTACTAAGACCAGGGCGTTTTGACCGACAAGTAACCGTACCGCTACCTGATATAAATGGAAGAATGCAGATACTAGACGTGCACGTTAAGAAGATTGTTTCTGACAACGAGGTCGATATATCCTCTATAGCCAAAGGCACACCTGGTTTTTCTGGGGCTGACTTAGCAAACTTGGTCAATGAGGCGGCTTTGTTTGCAGCACGTAAAAACAAAAAGAAGGTGACGATGCACGAGCTAGATCAGGCCAAAGACAAAATCATGATGGGATCAGAAAGACACATGGTTATGAGTGATGATGAGAAAAAGCTAACAGCTTATCATGAGGCAGGGCATGCTATCGTGGGTTTAATGGTGCCGGATCACGATCCGGTCTACAAAGTGACAATTATCCCGCGAGGCAGGGCACTTGGTGTGACCATGTACTTACCTGAGCGGGATCAATACAGTCATTCACTTGAAAAGCTTGAGTCTAGAATATCAACCTTGTATGGTGGCAGGCTAGCTGAAGAGCTGATTTTTGGAGAGGAGAAGGTAACAACAGGTGCTTCTAATGATATAGAGAGGGCAACTGAGTTGGCACGTAATATGGTGACAAAATTTGGCTTAACAAGCAGCCTGGGTCCGATTAACTATTCAGCAGAGCAACACGATGTATTCCTAGGAAAATCCGTAGGAAATGAGAAAGAATGCTCTGAGCAAACGGCTTTCATGATAGATCAGGAAGTTCGCAAGATCATAGATAGGAATTATGAGCGTGCGAGAAAGATACTAATAGAAAACATGGAGAAGCTGCATCTCATGTCAGAAGTATTGATGAAGTACGAGACCATAGATAAGGTTCAGATCGCGGCGATTATGAATGGAGATCCAATCAAAGAACCGAAAGATTGGGGGAAAATTGAGCCTAAAGCGAAATCACCTAGGAAGAAAAAGACCACAAAAAGCGATCATCAAGACGATAACGCTGTCTCAGATGATGATGGTGTTGCAGAAGGAATATAATAAGGCATGGGGGTCGTATTCGGGACGGATGGCATTAGAGGGCTGTATGGTAACAGTCCAATAACCCCCACTGACTTTTATGCCATAGGCTTATCGGTCGCAAACATCGTCAGGGAGCGTAGTCAAAAGAAATGCATCTTAGTAGCACACGATGGCCGTACTAGTGCAATAACACTACAAAAAGCGCTAGCAGAAGGACTAGCAGACCAAGGCTTAGATGTGTGGTTACTGGGCTTGTTGCCAACTCCTGCACTGGCGAAATTGGCCGAACAAGAGCAAACATTTGGTTGCATGATTACGGCCTCACACAACCCCGCTAGCGATAATGGGCTTAAATTATTTACGGATGAAGGAATAAAGTGGGATAAAAAACTGCAAGAGGCGCTTTCAGAAGCAGCGGTGAAAAAACCGAATACAGCCGATTCTAATGGGTTAATAGTCAATAAGCAGTCGTGGGCTAATAGTTGCTATCTGGATTTTTTAACAAAATTTGCAAAACAGGAAGGTTGCGCGCTAGGTGGGTGTAAACTGGTGCTTGACTGTGCCAATGGTGCAACACGATCCATTGCTCCAATGTTGTTTCAGGCACTGGGTGCAACCGTTTCAACCATACACATCGATAGTGGAGAGCAAATTAACCATCATGCGGGGAGCACCTGCCCAGAGCAGTTACAAAAGGCGGTTATAGATAGTGAAGCAGACGCAGGTTTAGCATTTGATGGCGATGGGGATAGAGTTATAGCGGTGGATGGTAAGGGTAGAGTGCTCGATGGTGACCATATACTCTATCTTTTGGCTGCTACCACCCCAAAATTAAAAAAGGTTGTCAGTACCATTATGGCTAACCAAGGGCTGATCGCTGCACTGCAGGCGCTGGATATAGATTGTCAAACGTCTCAGGTGGGTGACAAGCACGTGCATCAGCTGATGCTAAGCCAAGGTCTATGCTTGGGCGCAGAGCCATCCGGGCATGTGCTCTATCTCCCGTATTCTAAATCAGGTGATGGGATACTAGCCGGTATCTTATGCCTAACACGCGCCATACAAGCAAAAAAGACTTTAGCAGAATGGTACGATAGCTACAATAAATACCCTTCAAAGTTGGTGAATTTACCTTATCAGCAAACCGAAAAAAACCAGGAGTGGTTAGCGATTATCGATGCCATACAAAAGCAATATGAAGCAGTACATATTTTACTCCGTCAGTCTAACACAGAGCCAGTATGGCGGCTGAAGGTTGAAGCTAAGACGTTAGAGGAAGTCGAATGGGTGAGTAATAAATTAACCAGCGATTACCACGCTATCCTACTTTAGTGAAAAGAGGATAGTCATGTTAAAAAAGAATGACCATGCAAAAGCAAACAGGTTGAAGTTAGCAAGTATGCTTCCTGATAATGCACTGGCGGTTATATCCAGTGCAGAGCTAATCGCTAGGAATGCTGATACCCACTTCCCGTTTCGACAGCAAAGCGACTTTTACTGGTTAAGTTATTTTAATGAGCCCGATGCTATACTGATTTTACAAAAAGAAAATGGTAAGCTGCAAAGTATATTGTTTCATTTAGGATTCGATAAGCGGCATGCACAGTGGGAGTCTGCGAGGGTTGCACACGAAGATGCTACGGACCAATTAGGGGTAGATCGGTCTTATCCAACAGAACAATACTTCGCCTGGATGAAACAAAATTTGCGTGAAAAGCAAACTATATGGATAAGCAAGAAAGATAAGCTCTTTAACGCTATCCAAGAGGATTTTAAGTCACATGAATATCAGGATTTAAGCGCGTTATTGATGCGCTGTAGACTAATAAAGCATCAGGATGAGATAGCCCACATTCAGCAGGCCTGTGATATATCTGTGCATGCACAACAACAAACCATAATGGCCACACAGCAAATGCCCTATCTTTATGAATATCAGGTAGCAGCGACTTTTAGCTATCACGCGCAGCTGCTTGGTGCGCAAACGCTCGCATACCCCAGTATCGCAGCCTCAGGAAAAAACGCATGCACACTACACTACACTCGCAATGACGATGTGATAGAAAAAGGCCAATGTATTTTGTTAGATGCTGGCTGTGAGTATCATAATTACGCTGCGGATATAACAAGAGTATGGCCTGCATCAGGGCGTTTTACCCCAGCACAAAAAGATATCTATCAAGCGGTGCTAGCCGCGCAAAAGGCAACGATAGCAGTTTTAAAACCCGGTGTGGCCATGGCAGAGGTTGAGAGAGTATCCCAAATCAATTTATCACAGGCAATGATCGATTTAGGGATTATAAAGTCCGACTTATCTACGTGCCTTGAGCAGAAAAAATTTATTGCATACACCTGTCATAGTGTGGGGCATGCATTAGGGCTTGATGTACACGATCCCAGTCCAAAAAAGGGGGAGTGGGAACTAGGTGAGAATATGGTTTTAACGATCGAACCTGGGTTATACTTTGCAAAAGACGATGAGAGCGTTGCTGAAATATATCGTGGTATAGGGGTTCGTATAGAAGATGACATCCTAATCACCAAGAGTGGCCATAGAAATTTAACAAAAGAACTAGCAAAAGAAGTAGAGGATATTGAAATGCTTTGTAGTGAAAGCCCATGAATGAGGATGCGATCAACATCGTCGGTGGTAGCCTCGTTGGCTTAGTTTGCGGGATTGCACTGCGTAGATCTCATCGCAATATCACAATATGGGACAATAAAAAACCTACGACCCCCATGCCTAATCATCCCGTTACACTACGCGCCCAGCATCTTTCTTTTCTAAAAGAACTAGGGGTTTGGGAAATAATCAGCAAGGATTGTACCACCATTCAAAGCTTGGGGCTTGGTCAAAAAAGTTATTTTGGGGAAGTGCAAATCCACGCAAGCGATTACCAGCAGCCAGCATTGGCATATGTTATAGCGTTTGATAAGCTTTATAAAGCGTTAGAACAACTTGCCAAGCCAGGTATAAATATCCAAAAAGATCACAAGGTCCACAACATCTTACCCGATAAAAACGGATGGGCCTTGACCATTCAGGGGCCTAAGGATTGCATAAAGTCAACCAGTAAGCGTATTATAATAGCAGATGGGGCACAGGCTAGTCTAGCTGAAAAGCTTGGCATGATGCATGATGAGTCTAGTCCTATTTTCTACAGTTCACTACGCGGCTTACAGGGTAGTAGCTGGCCAAAGGCACAATGCTGGCAGCGGTTTACGAAGCAGCGTGTCTATGGGGTTATTCCAGGCGCTAAGCAAGGTTTTGGTTATATTATTACAACCGCGCAGACAAAAGCCGCACTAGAGATCGATCAGGCACAAATACAAACAGACTTTGGCTATCGGCTTGGGACCATACAACTAGAGCATGAACGCGCCCGTTACCAAACCCTATTGCAGTATCGCCCAGGTTTTGATGTGCCCGGGGTACTATTGATGGGTAACAGCCAATTAGCCTTGCCCCCCATTGGCGCGCAAGGTCTAAATCAGGCTTTAGCAAATGTTGCGGTGCTTGCCAAGTTATCTGCTCGAGAGTCTTGGCTGCAAGCCGATCCATTACCCTGGCAAAGGCATTACGCTAGTCTAACAGATCCTGGCAATAAAGCTCTGTATCAAGGTATACGAGCCTGGATATCCACACAAGATAGCAGTTGGTGGTCTCGTATAAAGAAAACAGCTGCCTGGGGATGGCTTGGTGCTGATCATCAAGCCGATACGATGCTATTCGGGGTTGGCCAAGGGGTATGCCCCAGTGAGGGTCTCCAGTGAGTACAAGACAAGGTGACGTTATTATTCTCGGGGCAGGAATATGTGGTCTGGCATTAGCTTGTCTCTGTGCAAAAGAAGGTATGCAGGTGGTGTTGGTTGACCAAGTCATCCCAGAAAAGAAAGCCCGCGAAAATGTACCGCCAAAAGCTAAAAATAAAGCTTGGGTCAGTGCTATGGGGCGACCAGCACAAAGCCTATTAGCCAGCATCGGTGTTTGGGAGGGGCTTCAACAAAGCAAACAGGCCAGTGCCTACACACATATGAACGTGCACGGGTTTAGCTATCCTGGCCTTTTAGAGCTAGATGCAAGTATGGTTAAGGCTCAAGATCTTGGGCATATTGTTAACAATGGAGCCACCAAGGCTTTGCTTTGGCAAGCGTTAGGACAACATAAAAATATACAGATTATAGAGGCGGTCGCATCGTCCTGGGATGCCGATGAGCAGATACTCAAAACGACTTGTGACAAATCCATATGCGCGCCTTTATTAGTGGGTTGCGACGGCGTAAAATCATGGGCAAGACAACAGACAAGCATTATCGCAGATCCAGGAGATGGGGACGGAGATATCGCATTAGTTGGGCTTGTTAACCATGCAAAATCACATTACCAAACGGCCAGGCAGTGTTTTATGCCAAGTGGTGTTGTGGCACTCTTGCCATTATGGGATAGTACAGAAAGTGCTATGGTCTACTCCATCAAAAAAGATCAAGACCGGGGCGATCACAGCGTGAATTTCGCGCTAGAGGGCTTGCAAAAGGCCTTTCCAGACCTCGGATCATTGGATATAGACGGGGAACTTATATCTCATCCAATAGTCGTGCAGCATGCTAAACAATACCACAGTAGGGGCGTAGTCTTAGTTGGAGATGCTGCAATGAGTTTACATCCACTAGCAGGTCTTGGTTTGAATTGCGGTTTACAAGGTGTAGCTGTACTCGCTAACGAATTAATAAAAGCACAGCGTAATGGAACATCAGAGAACATAAAGTTTATTAACCAGCGATACCAAAAAGCAATTAGAGGTTACAATGCACTAACACAGCAAATCATCACCCTTTGTTACAAAACACTCGATGGGGGTACTACACCAATGCGATGGTTTGGGCAAAGTGCCCTA
>CAXGBK010000194.1:0-2814 GCA_964008345.1 uncultured Coxiella sp. | reverse complement strand
TCAGTAGTCGTCCCTGCAAACTCACCAACGCAATATAGTCCGCACCAGACCTAATAACAGTAGGCGGGAGTAATCGGTTGTTTTCAGATGCATTCCAAATCTGCTTACCCGCTTTATTTTTACTAACCATATGCTCAAAGGGCATCAAAAAGCCATAACCATCATCACTAAGAATCATTACCTCTACATCTTGTTTGGCTAGGACCCCATAATCAAAAAAAGTTTTCTCTTTAACTTCCACGTATTTAGTAAGAGGATCACCTTGTGTTCTTATCGATGGCAAATCTTGTATCTTAATAGAAAAAGCACGACCTTTTGATGAAAAAACCACAAACGCACAAGAACTATCTCCTTTTAAACAGGCCAGTAAATGGTCACCCGTTCGAAAAGATAACGAAGATACATCAACATTATGACCCTTTGACACCCGTACCCATCCATGTTTTGAGAGAATAACAGACACTTGCTCGATACTCTGTTTTTTCTCTAACCCCATAGGACTCAGTACCGCTTTTTTTCTAGCAACAATCTTGGTCCTACGCGCATTACCATAAAAATCTCGAGCAGTTTTAATAGAGTCGATCAGCGTCTTACGCATAACCCTCGGATCCTTCAAAATTTTGGTAAGCTCTGCTTTTTCTTTTAATAGCAGAGCTTGTTCATCTAACAACGATTTTTCAGCTAACTTGGCAAGACTTCTAAGTTTTGTCTCTAAAATAGACTCGACTTGCACGTCGCTAAGTTTAAAACGTTCCTGTAATTTTTCTTTTGGTTTATCCTCGTAACGAATAATAGCAATAACTTCGTCCAAAAATTCAAATATCGTTAGCAGTCCTTCCAATATATGTAAGCGCTTTTCAACCTTTTTCAAACGCGACTCTATACGCCTGATTGTTGTCTGCTTACGAAAAGCAAGCCAGGACCTTAATAAAACCGGCAAAGACAATATTTTAGGCCTTCTATCCAAGTCAATAACGTTAAAACTCACCTTATCAGATTTCTCTAAATCCGTAACCACAAATAAGTGGTGCATAAGCGCATCGTGATCAACACGAGCCGAACGTAATACCAGCACCAATCGAATAGGGTTCTCATGATCCGACTCGTCTCGCAGATCAACAAGCATCGGCAATGATTTCTTCTGAATGATATCGGCCAACTGCTCCAATATACGAGTAGGTGTTACCCGAAAAGGCAAAGCATCGATTACCACCAAATTCTTATCTTCTAGGTGATAACTTGCACGGTTAACAACCGTACCGGAACCGGTTTTGTAAATTGAAACCAGATCAGATCTAGAACTGATGCATTCGGCACCCGATGGGTAATCAGGGCCTTTCACATACTCAATCAATGCATACTCATCTATTTCTGGGTTATTCAGCAGTGCGATACACGCATCTGCAATCTCATATATATTATGAGAGGGAATATCCGTTGTCATCCCAACAGCAATGCCCATTCCACCATTAAGTAAAATATTTGGCAATTGTGCGGGGAGAACAGCTGGTTCTTGTAATGTCCCATCGAAATTAGGATTCCAATCCACCGTACCTTCATGCAACTCAGAAAGCAGCGAATCAGCGTAACGCGCCAATCTGGATTCCGTGTATCGCATAGCAGCAAATGATTTAGGATCATCAATAGCACCCCAGTTTCCCTGACCATCTACCAAAGGATATCGATAACTAAAACTTTGCGCCATAAGAACCATCGCTTCATAACAAGCTACATCGCCATGCGGATGAAATTTCCCTAAAACATCACCGACTGTCCTCGAGGATTTCTTATATTTCGCTTTAGCATCTAAATGCAATAGAGACATCGCATAAATAATACGACGCTGAACAGGCTTAAGACCATCAGCAATATGTGGTAGTGCACGATCCAGTATAACATACATAGCGTAATCAAGATACGATCTCTCAGCGAAATCTACCAACGCAACTTTCTCATATAGCATTTTATCACTCACGAAGTCCCCTTTTCCTAGGAAGTACTTTAACTTGGTAACCTATCAAATAAACCTTCAAGTTTCAAGAGGCAGATGTGCGCATTAGCTTACAGGGCGCCGAGCCTTTTTTTAACCCAGTCCCAGATAATAATCGATACGCATTACGACTAAGTCTACTTGCCGAACAAAAATTAACACTGATATCATGTTGTAAGGTTTCCTTAATATAGACGCCGGCCTATGAACGCAGACATGACCATCCCAAACTTACAATGTGTATGGATCAGTTTAGGGTATCAGCACGAACCATTTGGCCCAAACAATAAATTAAACCACTATCGCTCTCAAAGCTTTGTATCCTGCCTCAACAAGCTTTTAACACTAGATACAACCAATACGTGCATAGCCAATCTGTGTGGTGAATCTGGCAGTGGTAAAACAACCTGCCTTAAAACGTTCACCAAAACAGCATCTATTTACACTAATTGTTTTCTTTCGGCATCGACTGGGCTAACCCCTATCAACATTCTAAAAGCCATCTTCCTATCCAGCAACGTCAGCTTTCCCATTCGAAGAACCCCTTGCAAAGACGACATCATACATATTTTAAAGGCTTTATCCAAAGCAAAAATAAAACTTAGAATTGTCATCGATAACGCAGAGAGAATCCCTCAAAAAACCCTGGATTTCGTAGAAAACATTGCAACAATTCAGCCCACGGGCGATATTATACAAATTCTTTTATCGAGCACGCAAGTTATTCCCAGCCTGCAAAACAGCTCGACACAAGTATTTTCATTAAAAAACCTTTCTTTAGAAGAAACAAAAAAATACATCCACCTACGCCTCACAAGGGCAAC
>CAXGBK010000193.1:0-6225 GCA_964008345.1 uncultured Coxiella sp. | reverse complement strand
TTGAAAAAGGATAATCTAGGTTATCCTGTTAAAATCCATGGGGTTTATTTGTTATCGTGAAATAATGGATCGTAGTTTGTCTAGAAGTTTTGCTACCATGACCGGCCTTCGTCGTATTCAAAACGATATTGTACTGGCGATTCTTGGCTACACAGCCAAGACCGCACTAAGCCATCCAAGTCTTTGTGCGTTGAAAGACTTGGATGGTTTTGCAGTGGATTGAGCGCTATAACTGTATGCTTGAGCATCAAGTTGTTAATTGTCTCATGCTCTTCGAGTATTAAATCGATGCGGCATGGATTGAATTTTTTGGTTTATCTTGTTCGAAGTAAAAAGTTTGGTTATGTGGAGAGAATCGTACATTTTTTTTCGCTTTTGTCGGTCTTTGGGTAGTATCTATTGTTGGTATGACAAAGCCATGAAACTGCTTTGTAGATGGTTTAGTAAAGTGCACTTTATCGTCAGCAGCTTTTTTCAGGGTTATGAATCCTTGTCTATTTGTTATTTTTGGGATCTTAAAGCCGTTAACCCTTAGTGTGGATTTTTTAGTGAGCCGTTCAGCAGGTTTTTTCAGGCTTATGAATCCTTGTCCATTTGTTATTCTTGGTATCTTAAAGCCGCTAACCATTAGTGTGGATATTTTAGTGAGCCGTACTCGCTTGAAAGTTAGTTTTGTGTTAGAAGAGTTGCGTTTTATAGTCATATGGGTTACCCGTGTATTTGTTATAATATTAATATTATATGTTTAATGTTGTTTAAAGTCAATTGTTTATTTTTTGTGTCTGTGTTATTGTAAGGTTTTTTTAAATTTGGTTTGGTATGGGGCAAGTAAACAAATTGCCGGTTACGGTGCTTTCTGGGTTTTTGGGTGCAGGGGAAACAACGTTGTTGAATCATGTTTTGCATAACCGAGAAGGTTATAAGGTTGCTGTGATTGTTAACGATATGGGAGAAGTGAATATCGATGCAGGCCTCATCGCGCGTGGTGAGAATCGTTTGTCGAAGACAGAGGAAAAGCTGGTAGAGATGAGCAATGGCTGTATTTGCTGTACATTTCGAGAGGATCTTTTACTGCAAGTGCGTGATTTAGCCAGCGAAGGCCGGTTTGATTATCTTTTGATTGAAAGTACCGGTATTTCAGAGCCGTTACCGGTTGCAACAACCTTCGATTTCCGTGATGAGGACGGAAAGAGTCTTTCTGATGTTTCAAATCTTGATACGATGGTAACGGTTGTAGATGCTGCAAATCTGATTAACAATTACAGTTCGACAGATTATTTGAAAGACCGCGGTGAGAGTCTTGGGGAGGACGATATGCGTCCACTTGTAGGTTTGGTGGTCGATCAAATTGAGTTCGCCAATGTCATTATTTTGAATAAAACAGATTTGGTGTCGCAAGAGGAGCTTAAAATCGTAAAGAGCATCATACGTAGCCTTAATGTTAAAGCAAAAGTTATTTGTACAACACATTCAAAGGTAGATATCAGTGAGGTCATTAATACGGGGTTGTTTGATTTTGAAGCAGCACAGGAACATCCTCTTTGGGCGCAGGAGCTTAATAATTTTAAAGATCATATTCCTGAGACATTGGAGTATGGGATAAAAAGTTTTGTGTATCGTAGACGTCAGCCATTTGATCCGGCAAAGATTCATGCGTTCTTTAATCAAGAATGGCCAGGGATTATACGTGCAAAAGGTTTTTTTTGGGTTAGTACAAGGCCTGGCTTTGTGGGTGAGGTTTCACAGTCAGGTGCGCTTGTTCGTCATGAGGGTATCGGTAAATGGTTAGCGGCTGTGCCAAAAGATCAATGGCCAGAGGATGCTGAGGCCATGATGCAAGATTGGGATCGTGATCTTGGTGATCGAAGGCAAGAAATTGTTTTTATTGGGCTAGAATCGGAAGTCGATGAGGCAGAGCTTGAAAAGCGACTGGATGCATGTTTGATTGCGGATTATATAGAGAAGAAGGATCATTATCAAAACATAGCAGATCCGTTTCCCGAATGGTTTGATGAAAGCACGCAATTAGAAGAATTGGCCCATTAGTCTTTTTCTGGTTACATTGCTTCAAAGGCGTCGGGTATTTTGGGTTGGCAAGCCTTGTAATTAAGACAGCATTAAATATGCGCCGTTGTGCTTGTATGCTCTGTTAGAAGGCTTTACACCGCTTGGGTTATCTTATAGTATTCGAAGAAGTTTTTATAAAAAAGGATATTATGCGTTATCTTCTAGTCATGTCGTTTATGGTTGTATCTCTAGGGGTGGAGGCTATGGCTTCTACACAAGTTTATAGCGGCCGCGATGAGGACGCCAGTCAGAGAATATTGGACCGGCTCAATGCGATGGATAGCAAAGATAGGGCCGATAGGCGTGCCTACTGCATTGGTAATTATTCTGATCCGAATCATCCTGGCGAAGGAAGAAACGTGTCTGTCCATGACACGGTGATACAAATACGTGGTGCAAACGACAGTAAAACGATACCAGATCCTGAGGATTTTGAGGGAGAAAATAATAGGAGAGTGGGTTATGGGGCAGCGCCTTTACCTGCACCCGTGGTATGGGAAGCAGAGGGTGAGCTGTCGGATAATGGTTGGTATAGCATTAATAAAAGCCCTGATAAGCCTGAGCTGCTTGACTATGAGGCGCTATGTGATAGCGGTTCGTTAAAGTGGCGTAAAAAAGGAACAACTGCGGTTGTTAATGTGTGGTATTCGTCGGAAGTGGGCGTTTGTTAGAGTTAAGCTAGAGCTTTAGCGACCAGTTTGATATCTACCGTTATAAATTTGCTAACCCAGCTACCATCTGGATCGGATTCCATGCCTATTTTAAAATCGCTGCGATTGATTTTAACGCTAGCGTCTAAAAACGCTTGATCGTCTTTTGTGCTTAGCTTGAGTGGTATACGGAGTGTTTTGCTGATACCACGTAAGGTTAGTTTGCCAACGGCTGTATGCGTGAATGCCTCATTGGAGTGGGCTTTAAGTTGCTGCAGTTCAAATTGCGCTTGGGGGTGGTTTTTAACGTTGAACCAGTCTTCGGTGAGTAGTGTTTCTTGGTAGTAATAATCTGAAACGACAACCTGATTTAGTGCGATGGAGATCGTTGCTTGGGTTTTCTCGATATTTTGATCTTCGAAGTAGATATCGCCGGTAAAGGATGGAAAGTTTCCTGTGAACGTTACCCCAGCGTGTGATCCGCTAAAACGTATATGGCTTTTTTTGTGGTCGAGTTCCCAGTTTGCTCCGAATAGGCTGCTGAAGGTTATAAGGGTAACGATGAGGCTTATGTTTGATATGGGACTAAGCTTATGGGTGTATTTTGAGGGTTGGTACGCTGTGAAAAAATGCATGGTCGAATCGAATTTGTACGGGTTGTGACCCCATTAATTTAATGTAGCTTTAACGTATCTGTCAAGCGCCTCGATCTGCTTTTGAGATAAGTGCGTACAGGATGGGCCGGAGTAGGTCGATATTATGGGCGTATGCGTGGGAGTATGCTGGTAAGGATGCTGCTTTTATCGATAAAGTGATGTTTGAGTGCGGCTGAAGCATGGAGGGTAATCAGTCCTGCTATAAGCCACGCAGCAGACTGGTGTAGGGCTTTGCTGGCTAGGTAGAGGCTTTGGCGCGTTATGATTTGAGATTCCCATGGGATGTGTGGCCAATATAGCCAGCCAAATAAGAGTGTGGGGATTTTTAAAGGACTGGTTGAGGTCATAAGCCACCCTGTTAGGGGCGTAAAAATCAGCAATAAGTAAAGCGTGTAGTGTACCGTGGTCGCGGCATAGTGTTCCCATTTTTTTAGTAGGTGTTGGTGGTTGGGGGGTGGATGTGTGGTGCGCCAAGCCACGCGTACAAACCAAAGGAGTAGTAGGCTAATGCCTATCGACTTGTGTGTTTGATAAACGCGCCATGCGATCATTCGTAAGTGGCTTATTTTTATCGCCGATACCATCCAAAAGCCGCTTGTTAGTTGGTAGATAACAAACAGTGCGCTTAGCCAGTGTAAAAAAATAGCCGTGCGTGTGTATGCGGTTTCTTTCATAGGTTGCTACGCTTTGTGGAATTCACATTCCATAGTAATATCTACGGCATCTCCGATGGCAGGAATAAAGGTGTTCAGTCCCCATTCGCTGCGTTTTAGCGTTGTTTTTGCGCTAAAGCCGAGTGCTGCAACGCCCGCAAAGGGTTTCTTTTGGTAAGATCCATTGAAGTCAACATGGAGGCTTAGTGGCTTTGTGATGCCTAAGAAGGTTAGCTTGCCATGGACTATGCCGCTTTTTTCTCCGGTTAGGTCGATTTTTTCGGAGATAAACGTCGCGGTTGGAAAGGTGTGTGCATTAAACCATTTGGATTGGTAGGCAAGTGCGGCATCAAAGTCTTTTTTCTTGGTGTCGGGGTAATTGGTTTGGATGGATTTTGTGTAGACGATTGCTTTTAGACTGCTTTTCTGTGGGTTTTGGCTATCGAACTCTAAGGTTGCGTCGAAGTCGGTGAATTGCATGGTGTAGTTGGATAAGCCAAGGTGTGAGACTCTAACGGTCATGCTTGCGTGGCTCTTATCTAAGGTGTAGGTGCCGCTGGGCATGTTTTGTGTGTGGGTGGTTGCTTTGGGGACGGCGAGTGAGACAAGATGGGCTTGCGTACAAGCTGCTAAAGCTAGGAGAAAGCAAAGGCTGATGTTTTTACGGATCATAGGTCGTTTGGTAAAAAGGTTACTTCATTATTATATAATATTATTTTAAAGACAATAGTTCTAAGGTGGCATCTACTGGCATGTTTTTCGCAGGGTTCGAGGGCATGGGAGGATGATGTTGTCAGATGTTTCAGAGGCTTACTAAGGGGGCTGGCTATTTTTTAGTGGGGTTTTATGTTATAGTATCACGAGTTTATAGAGGATTTCAGATGTTGAGTGAGGCGTATATTGTATTGCTGTCTTTTTGGCTTTGTTGTTTTTGCGGGTTGGCGAGCATAATAATGACGATGTTTCGCCAGCAGGTTGTAGCTGGTTTCGGTGTGATTCCTTCTGAGCGTATGGGGTCGTATGCGCGTGTGGTCGGGCTTTGTTCTCTGGCGCTGTGGGTGATCTTTGCCGCAGGGGTGGAGCTTTTTTTGGTTTTGTTGCCGATAGGGGTCGCGCTGATATGTGCGGGGGATTTCCTCTGGCGTCGATATTATGGTGTTGGTGATGGCCAGTCCACAGAGGTGGTTTTATTTTGTCGCGAGAATTTGAACTTGTTGTTGGTGATCTTTTTTGTGCGGTATTTTGTGATTCAGCATTATCGTGTGCCGACGGGCTCACTGGAGCCGACTGTGCAAACCGGGGATTTTATTTTGGTGAATCAATTTGCTTATGGCTGGCATGTTCCTGTCTTAAATACGAAGTTGTTGCCATATGGGCAGCCAAAGCGTGGTGAGATTGCGGTATTTCGTTATCCGAGAGACCCTTATAAGCTTATTTACGTTAAGCGTGTGGTGGGCTTGCCGGGGGACCATATTGTGTATCGAGACAAGCGGTTGGTGATTAATGGGGTGGAGGCGCCGCAGGAGGATGCAGAAACGACCTCTGAGTGGTTGGATCGTCGCCACGAGTGGCTGGCTGGTCTTAAGCATGATATTTATGTGGATGATGCGAGTTATACGGAGCAGGATGATGTGGACATTGTGGTGCCGGAAGGGCATTACTTTATGATGGGTGATAATAGGGATAATAGCAGCGACAGTCGTAGTTGGGGCGCGGTGCCTGAGTCGTTGTTGGTAGGCCGAGGAGAGTTGATTTTATTTGGTTGGACAGAGTGGTTGCCTGACTTTATGCGGGCAGGAAAATGGCTTTAGTGGATTATTCTGGACTTGAGAAGGCGATAGGCTATCGATTTAAGAATACTGCTTTGCTTGCGCAGTCTTTGCGTCACGCTAGTGTGGCTGGGACGTCCAATCAGCGGATGGAGTTTTTGGGAGATGCGCTGTTATCTTGGGTGGTTGCAAAGTGGCTGTATCAGATGTTTCCGGATGCGCAGGAAGGAAGGTTGACGCGGATGCGTGCCCGGGTCGTGCGGCAAGCGCATTTGGTGAATATGGCAAAAGCGTTAAGTCTTGAGCATTATATAGTGTATGATAAGCAGGCCTTTTCGGCGGCATCATTGCCGGGCCGGATGCTGGCGGATGCTTTGGAGTCGTTGTTTGCGGCGATTTACTTGGATGATAAGTTGCAGGCTGAGGCGGT
>CAXGBK010000192.1:0-1767 GCA_964008345.1 uncultured Coxiella sp. | reverse complement strand
CACACCATTTACAATAAACTAGTCAGTAGCTGGTTAGGGTTGAAAAATACTACTTTTAATGCCCTGCAATTTTTATGGAATCTTGCAAGTAAATGCTTTTCAAGCTTTTATAATACATGCTTACGGGTATCTAGAAAACGAGCAGTAACGCACAAGTTATCCTGGTTATTCAGTCGTAAACACAATACAAACCAAGGTGGTAACATTGCACGACAAAGCAAACATTCCCCTGATAGTAGTCCAGTTAGCGGTTTGCGAAGGCCCAATTAACGCCAGTAGTATACATCGCAACTAGGGCACAACCGATAATATTTTGAAAAATAACACCGTTTTTTAGACATAGAACCGATTCAAAATATATTATTATACATCAGAATGATAGATTCAATGTTACATGAAAAAGAGGGGCGCTTACTAGCGCCCCTTACCCAACTTTTAGTAAAATAGGGTCTATAACAGAAGGTTATAAACTCAAACCCATATTTTGATGCCGCAAAGAGGCAAAATCATCTATGGTGTCGTTACCGATAGACGTGATATGATCAAGAACATTAAGAATAGACAAATTGTATAAAGGTTCACAGAAATAGCCAGGAAAAGGTGATACCGCATCTATCGCATTTGCCAAGTAAGTCAACAAATTGTGTGCATACTTATGCTGCATCATAATAGCGACAGAATTGCGTATTTCTTTAGCTATATCTTCTCCACTAACACCGTAGTCCTTTAGAATTTTGATCGCTTGAACACATACGAGCATCGTGTCACTGTTTGATAATTGGCCCTTTGACGCAAAGCAGCTATTGCAAAAAGATAAGATTTCTTGCACCTTATGATTCGGTAAGTAACTACTTGTATCAAGCGATCTATACTTTAATGATCTTAGCATACTACGCATATGAGAAAGCCTCAAGGTCGCTTCTAAGTTCTCTGCTAGAAAGCATCGTTCAAGTTCGGTCAACGCATCAATCCGTCGGTCTATGTCCGCGATCGATTCTTGCGATTGTATACTTATCGATGTATTACAGGCTTCAGATTCTTCAGAAATAACCGACAACTTCATGGATAGATCGGGCTTGCCTTCTCGCATTTTTAGTAAATGGTGCAGCTCTGCATCAGATAAAGATCCAATATCAGAGGATATCATCTCTACAGCAGATGGTACATGGATAGGTGTATCGATTTGTATTGCAGCATCTGGTTTAGCTGCAAGAAGTCTAGCAAGGCCACTTCCCTTAACTTGAGAAACGGCTTCTGCACTAGCCTGTAGATGGCAATCAGATGCTCCTATTTGTTCTACACTGGCAGGTCGTTGCATATCCTCTCCATCTGCTGAACAAGCGCCTTCGCAAACAGCTTCCTGTGTGTTCGAATGATGTTGTATCTCGGTTGTAAAAGCACTTCCTTCACCTTTTGTACTACTGAATAAAACTTCAGGGGATGTTGAAATTATCGGCTTTATAGAAGAATACGAATTCGTAGATTTTGGCTCAGGTCGTTCCAGAGGCTTGCTGGGTAAATTTACAGCAAAAGCTACGGTACTAGAACCTGCATTTTGTACATCTATAGTATCCTTGTTAGGGCTTGTTAGGGCAACACTAGCGGGAGATTCAAATGCTTTCATTTCTTATCCTTATGATTATGTTTAACGATTATACCACTTAAATAAATAATTATCAATAATTACAGTATCATAAATGGCATAATCAAGATTTTATAAAGCTAGATAGTCTGAAAATGGGCAAATAACATACAGTCGTATTGAAT
>CAXGBK010000191.1:0-4407 GCA_964008345.1 uncultured Coxiella sp. | reverse complement strand
GATTGGTATCTAGAAGCGCTGGATCTACTGGTAGAGAAAGGAGATGTTAATTTAAGAGCACAAGCATTAATAGGACTTGGCAATGCCAGGTACACAGATAGGTCCCACTCAAGGAATGATTGGTATCTAGAAGCGCTAGATTTACTAAGAGAGAGTGGGGATATTAATTCAAGAGCACAAGCATTAATAGGGCTTGGCAATGTTAGGTATACAGATAGGCATCATCAAAACAATGCATATTGGTATCTAGAAGCGCTAGATGTACTGGCAGAGAAAGGAGATATTAATTTAAGAGCACAGGCGTTAATAGGGCTTGGAAATGCCAGATATGAAAATAGGAGTCACTCAAGGAATGATTGGTATCTAAAAGCGTTGGGTTTGCTGGGAGTTCGTGGAGATATTAATTTAAGAGTACAGGCCTTAACGGGGCTTGCAAATGCAAGTGGCGCAAAGAGAGATAATACGGCTGCTCTAGAATATATTAATCAAGCCTTGATTTTAAAGCCAGGAGAGAGAGGTTTGTTGGATATGAAGTCTAAGTTTACAAGATTTATCGAAACGAATAGTCAAAGTTCCAAAAGTCAAGCTCAGTATGGGGGGCAAAGTTTAGCTATAAGTGCCGGTGGGTTTTTTGGAGGCAAAGGAGAATCTCAAGGTAAAGGATCAGGAAAAGGATGCATCTTCAGAGGGGATGATAGTCACAAAAGAGAAAGATATGGAGATGGTTATAAGGACGGAAGGGGGCAAGGGTCTAGTAAACGTTCAAGGAATAGAAGTGGCATCAGAAAGTAGCCCCTTTATGGCCATCTAAGGCCAGTTTTCGCCATAAAGGATAGAGCCAGTAGCTAAGTAGCGATATCTATGACTTGCATGAAAATCTTTATTTTGCTAGATTATTTGACACATGTATCGGCATAGTAAAGATGCTGTAAACAACAATTTTAAGGTTAACATGTGGTAATAGAGCCTTGGCTATGTGTCTTAAATCAACGGATCTAACCAGAAGTGCTTGGTTTCGAACTTGACTCAGCTGTGGAGATAAGTCCAGGAGTCCATTTTTTCGCATGTATTGATAATTTAGATTCGCTATGCTGACGACCTATGCGATTATCGTTACCATGGTGTCTGGCTGTTAATTCATCAGCAGTAGTTTTACTAACTGTGCTGGATTCACAAAGACCGCTACCATCCACTACTCTAGACTTTTGCTGCTTCGCAAAAGCAGCGCTGCTACTGTGGTTTAAATCTTGCTGTCCTGGGCTAGGTTCTGCAGCAATGGGCACAACCGTTGAAACCAGCTGAGAATATTGAGTCATGGCATCACGTAGTAGACATTTAAGTTGTTGATCTGGATTGCAGGCCTGGTTTTCAGCGTATTGGTCAGTATCAATCTGCGCGCATTGTCGGTTAATCCAGGCAGTCAAAGCAGCCACAGATGTCATGTTTTGCTCTAGATTTTCTGCACTGTGCACAAAGGTATTACGCAGTTCTTGGATGATTTTAATGGCATGACAAGGGCGATTATGGCTTGTAAGCAGCGTACTTAATTTGATGTTATTCGCTAAAAGATAGGCTTTTTGCAGATCATGCCAAGCAAAAGCCAGAAAGAGTGCATCTACAGAGGTAGGTTGATCAGCCAGTATACTCGCGGTTAGGGCTGTCTCAAGAATGCTATGGTTACGCTGATAACGAGCTTGGTCAACCGGCCTCATTGGGGTCTGCTGGCATGATGAGTTATAGCTTTCTAGGGTGTTTTCGATAACAGTACTAACAGCAGTTTGTTTGTCGACACATTCTTTAAAATTCAGATGATACAGCAATGAGTTGGCTTGTGCATAGAAGTCATGCTGTAATTGCGATTGCCCTGCGGGCAGGCTATTACGTAAAGATCGCACTTGCCGATAGATACTACCAATAAATTTAGCCCAGTTAGGATTATAGCAAGCAAATGAGAGGCTGCGTAGTGCTTGGATATCACATTTGAGTGCCAACCATAAAGGGTTTGCGCTTCTGCAATGTTCATAGACGGTGAAGCCATGACTGGGCTTTGTCGCAGTCGATTCTGAGGATGTCTTCGTGTTGTTTGTGGTCTTGGTATATGCTTTTGCTTGATTTAGGTTAATCAAGTCGCGAATGAGATGTTCTATGTCATCGCCAATAGCAGATAAATAATAAGTTTGAATAGAAGGGTCCGTATGGCTGCTTGTTTGGAACCGCTGAAATTTCGCCAGTAGTGTGTTCGCATTGGTATAAAGCTGAGCCATTTTTGTCGTAGCAGTGGCATAAATTTTAGCAGTTCTCGCCTCAATGTGTTGATAATATTGTCTATAAATTGTGTTTAGATATTTTTCAAGTACGGCGCAACAGTGTTGTTGCTGTTGTTTTGTCGCAGCAGTAATATCTTCGTCGGCAGCAGCCGGCAAACAGCCAGTACTTTCTTGGATAAATCTAAGCGTAGAATCGATTCTTGCGGGCAGACTGCGGGCAATAATTTCAAGTGCTTGTAGGGATACTGACCCTTCCTTTGCTGAGGTGGACTTGGCTGTAGGATTTGCTACATTGACGACAGATGGGGAAGGGCACGCGCCAGGCTGCTCTATGTTTAGGCTTTCTGATACAGCACCACCACTGCTACCTGTCAATGCTGCCTGCTCATTTACTGTGATCGCTTTGGCTACTGTGGGTGTTATTGCTGTTATAACTGCAGGCTGAAATAAGCCTTTCTTTTGCAGTGACGATGGTTCGTTTTCATGTAAAGACCAAAACAAACAACTGGACTTGGTCATTTTAGCATTGTTTTGTAGATCTTGTAGTAAACCTTGCAGATCTGCTACAGTGACGGGAAGCTCTTTGCCATTGCAGTGTTTGTAGCAGAGACTAAGGCAAGATAGTGTCTTTTCTCCGATGATTTCGGCCAGGTCTTCCGGGTCATTGAGCGCCTTATGGAGTGACAGAGTTGGACTAATAGGCCCGCTACTTGTCAATGCTTTTGCTATTGGAGTTTCATCAGGCAGCTGCAATGGATATTGTTTGAGGTATGTATTGGTATCAGCAATTTTGCTATGTTCAGGATTTAGATGGGCCATTTGGTAGTATAGCTGTTGTTCTTTCCGGCTAAGATAGTAAGTTATTTTTTCCTGATTGTTACGGATGAATATTGGATAGACTGTTTTCAGCTGCTCTTTTAAATCCTCTAAAAATTTCACCCCAAATCTTTGGTACTTTGATTGGATGTTTTCTCCCACCCGTTGTACTTTTGTTTTTAGAGTGTTGTAATGCGCTTGTACTGCTGCAGTAAAAGCAGTTGCGTCTAGGTCTAGACCATAGGCTTTAACGTAGAAAGATCTTTCTAGGTGGGTTAAAAAAATGGCGACATCCTCGCCCAAGCCAGCATGGCGATTGGCATCTTGCAGAGTCTGGAATTGTTGGTGCGGTTCAAGCACGACCGCCCAATCACGCTTGGGGCCGGCGTTGACACACTGGCTGATGGTTACATCGTGGTCTTGCCCTGGCAAAGCGCCGTTGGCTGCAAAGGTCTTTACGCTGTTGAAAATATGATACCAACCATGGATATAATCGATAAGATCGGCTTTATCGGCATCGCTCAGTTGCGCCAAAAAGCCTATGGATTGCTGCTTGAGAATGGGGCTGCAGCTCTGAAGAAGATGCTCCAATTCAGCAAGAGACTCAAGTCTGAATAATTGAGTTAATTTTAGTAGATGGTTCGGAGTTTCAGGGACTGTCGGTTTAAAGCATGCAGGCATTTTTTTATATTCAAACAGGGCACTATTTTGACTGATTAAGCCAATCAGCTCTGCGCATTTGGGGGTGTCTGCTGCAAAATAATCCATGCTTTCACAGTGTTGTAATAATACATTGCGAGATCGCATGTTTGTATTATTATCCAGTAAAATACTAAAAGTTAAGGAGGAGTGTGCGGATATGATGGTTTTTAGGATTTGCGTAGAAGGCTGTTTGGACAGTACAAGAGCAATTTTTTCAGCGTTCATCTGGTTAATAAAGCGGGTATCACTCATTAATATTTCTGCAATTGCACCATGTTTTCTTCTCGTGACATCATTGAGAGCGACTTTACCTTGGTTGTTTACAATATTAGGATCTATACGCCTATCAGTAAGTAATGCCTTTACAGCTTGAGTATGTCCATTACGTGTAGCAAACATGAGTGCTGTATTGCCATTGCTATCTTGAATGTTAGGCTCAGTTCGTTCATCATGAAGTAATACCGTTATGGCTGTAGTATGTCCCTTCTTTGCAGCAAGTATGAGTGCGGAATAGCCATCTTTATCTTGAATATTAGGCTCAGTGCGCTCATTAGCAAGTAATGCTGTTATGGTTTTACTATGTCCCTTATTTGCAGCAAGTATGAGTGCGGAATAGCCATCT
>CAXGBK010000190.1:0-7821 GCA_964008345.1 uncultured Coxiella sp. | reverse complement strand
AACATCAATAATCAGCATGACTATGATTAATTCATAATTAGTTGTTTTTTAGCGTCTCACTGAATAAATCAATCCAGAGTAAAGTATGACCAGTGATATGCTTATAAGCGGTTAAGATCGTGACCATGTTAGTTTAAGTGTCTCAACAAGGTTTCGTTACTTATATTTTATAAAAACCTACTGGTAGAGCTATTGTACGCTTTAATAAGCCTAACTGTACCAGCAAGGGGCTACCCTTATCAGTACTCCGTGCGCATGCTGCTGTGTTGGTTTCTGCATCCTTCGCGCACCCGCTTGCAGGTTTTGGCCGTGTGTGTTCATAACCATTATTACATCGCATTGAGTAAACCATTTATATTAATGCTGCATGGCAAGATCCCGCCATACGGATATCATCAACATCCGGTGCTAACACAATTCAATTTGCCTGTATAAAAGTCAGAACACACGGCGTATTACTTACCCACTCATGGTGGCCAGAGGCCGTAGGAATTATTTACAAATCACAGCGATTATTATAGCAAAAGCATTAAATATCAGCGGTCTGTGTTGAGGTGTGTCTGGACATATATGTTATGACCTTTTTATGTACAGCGTACAATATATACAATCGCTGTGAATAGGCTGCCTTGCCGCAGCTTCTTCCTTTGCTGCCGATAGAGATTAGCTAACCTTCCTGCTACCTACGCAATATCGCATAGCTGGTGTGCACTGAAATAGGGTTAATGCCTAAAAAGGGATCACCGTTACCACTGTATTTACTGCTTGCTACCATTTTCAGTGGATTTGCTCACACATCTCCGTCAACTTTTTCACAGTAACAGCGTATACGGAAAAAGTTAAATGGTTGGAAACCTTGTATACTTCCTCCATACGTAAATGCCACTTATGCTCTAAATCTTTGTAACCCTCTAGCAAACTATCTAGTAATTTATCATCAACCTGTTTATGATCAGGACACTCTGGCATGGTTGTAACCAATTTTTGGCTTAAAATAAGCATTTGGTGATCTATTGTTGACGTAAGAGCAGATTTCTCTAGATCATCCCAGATACTACTAATAGGGTGATGGGTTATTTGATTTCGCAGCCATGGGGCTTTGAAGCGTTTACAAACCAATCTATATAGCTTTGCTATTGCGATTGTCTGGTGAGGTGCATAACTATTTTCTGCCGTTGCACCAAGCACCTCAAGTATTGGTTTGCAGTATTTAAGAGAGCTAATAAGCGCTGCTGCTTCAGGAGTGATTCCAGCGTCGACCAGATGTTGCTGCTGAGCACATTTTTCTTTGCAAACCGATTCATCGTAGATGTGTTCAATATTTTCAATGACAGCTTGTAGTTGCTTTTGCCATATCGATGCCGTTTTTTTAATGCATATTGTCGGCTTGATGTGGTGGTTTTGTATTAACCACTGTGAGCATTGACGTAATAGACTTCTGCACTCTAAATATACACTGAGCAAGTTATCTCTTTTGGTGGCATTGCTTGCATGCTTACAGACATCCAGTAATTCCTTCATTGCTGGACGCAATTGGAATATTTCGATACTGACCAAGTAGGACTTAAATACTATATCAATGCTACAATCAAGCTCATCCGTCATTTGCTTGCAATATGCAAGTCCCATATCACGTACACAGGCATCTGCAATTCTGGTAGCGATTATTTTTGACTTTAGTGGATGTTTTTGCAAATTATCACTAAATTGCTCGACACAGCTGAGCGGAAATGCTTGCTGTAAAAAATGAATACAGTGAGGATCATTAATCAACTCGCTTTGTAGTAGATCCTTAATAAATACTATCTTTACCCTAGCTAATAATACCGCAAGCTCTGGCCTGGTAAGATTTTTGCCAAGTGCTAATCTTGATTCTAATATCGCACCAGTCGGTAATTCATCTTTCTCTAGGTCAATATGTTTTTTAGCTTTCAAATAGTCAATGTAGCTCATGTAAAATTGTATTTTTTCCTTCACCTGCATGGCGGTAAGACTCATGGATACATTTAGTTCTTTGATGTTGCCTAGAACCATGTTAGTCACTTCATCAGTATATCCCAGTAATAGTTCATTGCGTTTTTGTACCGTTATTTCCTGTTTTTCTAACATCGATTGGAGTAGTATCTTTATATTTACCTCATAGTCAGAGCAGATAACCCCGCCGGCATTGTCAATGAAGTCAGCATTAACACAGCCGCCTTGTAGCGCGTAGCTAACCCTGGCTTTCTGGCTTAATCCTAAATTACCGCCCTCAACGATAATCTTTGTCTGCATTTTTTGCGCTACCACACGAGTACTGCTGTTGTGTGGATCTTGAATGTCTTGATCATTTTCGTTTTCACAGCGAATGTAGGTACCTATCCCACCGTTCCATAATATATCTACCTTCATGGTTAGGATTTTTTGTATCAGTTCATTTGGGGTGATCCTTTTTTCTGATAGTTCAAATATTTCCTGTATTTGTGGGCTTAAATCGATATATTTGCACGTACGCGAGTATACGCCACCTCCCGGTGATAGATGACTGTTATCATAATCTTGCCAACTGCTATGTGGCATCTGTGAAAGCCTTTGACGCTCAATATAGGATTGTTTTGCATTAGGATTAGGATCTATAAAAATATCGCGGTGATCAAATGCCGCTAATAACTTAATTTTTTTTGACATTAACAAACCATTGCCGAAAACATCGCCACTCATATCGCCAATACCTATCATGCTGATATCCGTTTGCTCTATATCAATCTTAGCATCGCTCAAGTGCCATTCTAATGACTGCCAAGCACCGCGTGCTGTAATGCCTAGTTTGCGATGGTCATAGCCAAATTCACCGCCTGAAGCAAAAGCATCTCCCAACCAGTATTCCTTTTGCAGCGCAATGCCATTGGCTATATTTGAGTAACTCGCTGTGCCTTTGTCTGCAGCGACAACTAAGTAGCTATCTTCATTATCGTATATTCGTGTATTATCAGGTGAAATGATTTTTTCAGCTTTTATTTGGTCTGTAATATCCAATAGGGCCTGAATAAACATACTGTATGACTGGATTCCGTTTTCTGCACTTTGTGACTTAGCAGTGACTATGAATGCACCTTTACCGCCATCAGGAGCGACCACCGAGTTTTTCAACTCCTGGGCAAACATCAGACCCAGCACCTCATCACGAAAATCCTCTTCTCGATTTGACCATCGTATGCCTCCACGGGATACTTTACTCATGCGTAAGTGTATTCCGACTACTTTTGAGCAGAACACAAATGTTTCAATCTTTGGGCGAGGTTTAGGTACGGCATTGATATTTTCTGGATATAGTTTAAGGGAAATAGCCTGGCGATTTTTTTGGTAAAAATTTGTCCGCATAGTCGCTAGTAAACACTGCGCTAGGCAACGTAGGAAGCTGTCTTCATTTAGTGTATCTACGCTATCAATGGCATGTAATAATTCAGTGTACTTAGATTGCTGCTTATCGAGACAATCATCGTTTTCTGGCATAAATCTTGCATGCCATAACTCTATCCACTTTTGTAATATACCTGGGTATAAAAGACATGTTTTACGCATAAAAGCTTTGCTGTAGATTAAACCTAACTGATCAATATAGTAAATATATGCCCTGATTATTTCCACATCATGTGTTTTTATCGACAAAATACCCGGAAGTGCATTTAGGCTATCGTTATGGACTTCTTCTTGAAGAACACTATAGAGCATCGATAGCACCTCATCACGGCGCTTTGCTGTCAAATCTAAGCGCTTATCTTCACAGAAGACTTGGATTTCTATAATATTGTAATGGCATTGTCCTTTGTCATGTTCTAGATAAAAACGTTGTTGCAACAATACTCTAAAACCCATATTTTCAAGGACTGGAACAACATCAGATAACATTAGCTCTCGGTTGCGTAAGTAAAGTTTTACTGAATATATCTTATCATAATTATGGTATATTTTATTTTCTTGCATGCTTACTTTTAAGCTGATATCTGCGCAGAGGTCGTTAAGATTTTTTATATCGTATAGTGCTTGTTGAGGACTATTGCATGCGATATATTCTGGTGTAAATATAGGGACGTATTTACTTATTAGTGGCTGTGAGAATTTTGCTCCATAGGATAGTTGTAATTGCTTCTTTAACTTTAATGACCATGGCTCAATGAGTGATTTGACTGCTTTTTCTAGGGTGCTGGTTTTTATATCTTTGTCGATCTTTGCTACTTTTATAATAAAATATACACTAACCATATCGGAACTAGTGAAGCGCGGGACTGACTGAATGTGCTCTGCATTTAACTCTGTAGTAAGGTATTTAGAAACTTTTATTCTAACTGAAGTGCTGAAGTATTCACGTGGTAATGTTAAGGATGCAGTGTAGAATCCGCCCAATACATCTGTACGGATAAACATCCTTACAGAGTCTTCAGTCTCTGCATCTATATCACCTATTGCAATCCTATATAGCTCGGATGCTTTGGCTTGAAACAACTCATTTGTTGGAAGGTTACGAACAATATGCGTCAGCTGCTTTTGGTAGTAAGTCGAGCAGTCGCTCGCTATACGTGTTATCTCTAATATTTTCTTGCGTACTACTGGAATTTCGCTGGGATTGCTATCGAGTGCATAGCTAGATAGTAGCCCTACAAAACGTATCTCTTCGTACACCTGTGCCTGAGCATTAAATATCCTTATACCTAATAAATCTGCATATTCTGAGCGTTTGATACTGGTTTTTATCCCTGACTTAGTAAAATAAAACATACGTTGCCATGCCGTATCCTTGATATCATTTTCGTAGTCTAAAAATGGATATTCATTGACTACAGGATAATTTTTATCCAGCAGAATGCCTTTATCGCTTTCATTAACGTAATGTAGACTTGGTTTTTTATCTATATTACCCTGCATAAGGCGATAAGTCCTACTCCCCAAAAAGACGAAATGCTGCTGCATCCATTTTAGGAATTCTTTTGCCTCATTAAAGTCTTCTGTTTCTAGACCGAGAACTTCTTGATTATCTTCCCAGCTTTTCATTACTTTTTGCATCTGTGCTTGCATATCACCCCAATCTTGATTGGCAAGTTGTATTTGTGAAATCACATTATCTATGGTTTTTGTTATAGCCGATATTGTTCTATTCTCCGGAACTTGTAGCCATATCTGGCAGAACATTTCTTTTTTGGAGCATTTATCTGGGTTTATCAAACTATTTATCATGCCATTATCTGCTCTACTGACGCAAAGGCTTGAGATTGAGTAATAGCGCCTGATCACACAGCCCATTTCCTTTACTACTATGCGTATGGACTCTGTTAAAAAGGCATGATCTTCACAGGCAATATTGATGACTTGCAGTTCGCTATCTAGACCTTCTTCGATTTCTTCTGTTTGTGTATTTGCACGTATTGCGATGCCTTTCTCGCCTCTTAAGGAGAGCATTTCCCAGCTTGATGCCAGTAGACGAGCACATTGGTCGGTGCTTATGTTTTCTTTGTAGTGCATCGGAAGACTTTTAAACCAGTGTTTAGAAAAATCTTCTACTACTTTCGGGTCGAAAGATATTGATCTTTGCTTTAGTAAAGCTTGAGCGCTAGCGCTGCTTGCGCTGATATTGATAGATTTTCCTGCTGCCATATTGATACTACACTACTGTGATTGGTAATGTTAACATAGTATTAAAAAAACAGGCCCTGTGCAAGTACAAAGCCAATTCAGGATCCGAGATATCTGCTTGTTTTTAGCCTTTGGATTTTTTTGGCCTTACTGCGTAGAACTGGATCAATCTAAATACCTATCTCTATATGATTTATGCCTTGTATACAGTGTGATACGTATAAACAATTACTGCCAAAAATTCAACAAATATTTGAATCCTTGCTTAGTTGGCTGATAATACATAGCGATGTTGTGCATAACCGTTAGAAAAACCGTTTTTACAACACTTGTCCTTACGCCATAAGTTTTAAATATCTTACAGTACTTTCAGTCATCGTGTACAGTGCATAAGCGGCAATGGTTGGTCAGATAATGATACCGATGCAAAGTAGTTTATTAGTTCTTGTTTTTCACCAAGGCCAAGGCTTGTTTCTTCTGCTGCTTCTTGTCCTTTAGGGTGGCAGAATGTGTTGCGCATGGCTCTTAGTTTGAATACAGCAGAGTCTACTGGTAGTTGGGGTCTATGTCTCTTTGTACAGTCATGTAAACAGAACAGTAAAAAAAGGATATTTTTATCCCCTAAGAGATTGGGGTTGCTGATTAGAAGACGAACTAAAAGGCCTGCGTTGGACAATGCGGTTTCTCCATGTTGTTGGCTATGCTGGTTTTTGAGAAGGCTCTGTGTTATCTTTTTGGTAATTTCTGTGGTTTGGATATCTGAGTTTAAACATGCTTCAAGAGGGGTAAAGTATAAAAGATGGTCTGCAATTGCTTCAAAGCTTTTTTGCTTACTCTCTTCTGCGACATCCTGGGCTCGAAGGGTTCTTACAAGTTGATATGTTTTTTTGAGGAAGTCTAAAAGGGGTATAGTGTAGTCTTCTGTTAGTTTACTTCGAAGCTCGCGGATATATATTTTTAAGCATGCATCCAGAATAGTGTTTATGTGTGCTTTGCTAGATTCTGTGGTTTTGGGTGTTGAAAGTGCTGGTTTATCTGATGCCTTACTGGGATGCAGTTGTAACGTGCTGTGTGCGGTTATGAATGTTACTGTACTTTTATAGTGCTCTTGTACATCACTAAAGATTTCATATATGAATTCTGTATAGTCATGTTTTTCTTTTTCTAGGAATTCGTAAGTTTCTTTTAGTGTTTTTTGATTCTCCAATAGGGGATTTAAGCAATGCGTGCTATCAAAGGACTCCTGATGAAGGTCGTATAAAGCTTGCTCGAGTATCGCTACTGTTTGGTATAGCTGTTTTAAAAAAAGGAGCTGTGTTGTACGGATGTTTTCTGCTGTCTCTGGATCGGATAAAGATAGGAAAATGTTATTTTTTGTCATCTTGATGTTTTTAAGAATCCTTGCTTTTTTGATATCAAGAGACGGTTTGTTTGGAGGGGATACTTTTGTTGAGCTTTTAACGGTATTACCTCTAGGTGGTTCAGCTGCAGCGCTACCACTGCTTCCATCCGTGGTTTTTATGTCATCTACTGCATCTGAAGCAGCTCCATTTGATACAGAGCTTGTTTGCGTTGCTGGCGTGAAAAGGCCAAGCTGACTTGTTTGAGATGGTTCTGGTTGACTGCATGACCAAAGCAGGCAGCTCATTTTTGTTCTTTTTGGATCATTTTGTAGGGCATCTAGTAAATTTTGAAGATTTGTTACGGTGACGGGGAGATCTTTCCCTATGAGTAGCTTGCAGCACACGCGAAGGCAGGAAAGGGTTTTTTCTCCGACTCTTTCTTCGAGGTTATCGTTATCGTCTAAGATGGTGTATAAAGATAGCAGTTCTGTAAGGATCCCCTCTGCGGTAAATGCAAGCGGTATTTTTTGAGGCGTTCGTAAAGTCCGTTCCTTGAGGTCTAGATTAATATCCATTACTTTATCTGGCTGTTTGGGGCCGGTATGAATTATTTGGCAGTATATAGGGCTTTCTTTTTCTTGTTCTACAAAACTATATGATAGAGCTTGTTCGTTTCGCTTTAGGAATTTCGGATAGTTTGTTTTTAGATGACCGAGAACATCTTCTCTTGCCGTTTTCATATAGTTGGTTTGAATCTTGGTCCCGGCTTGCTGTGCTTTTTGACACAGTGTATTGTAGTAATCTTGTATGGCTTCGTTAAACTCGGTTGCGTTGAGGTTTAGGCCATACGTTTTTATGTAGAAAGATCTTT
>CAXGBK010000189.1:0-1863 GCA_964008345.1 uncultured Coxiella sp. | reverse complement strand
GCAAGAGTAGGCGATATAGAAGACAGTTGGGCATGCGTTTTGAATGTTACTTCCAGTGCAAGTTTGCCTTCATCACTTGTATCAGCGGTATGCCAATTACTAGCTGCATCTATCCAGCCCATCTGGATAGAGTATACTGGATTGGTGGCTAAATAAGAGGTGTCATAGTAAATAATTGTATTACTAAGATCACCAATATGGGTTTTATAATTAGCAATTAAGGATTCAAGTGAGCTATCAACGAACTGTTGGCTATCTCTTAAATCAGAATATAGTCTTTTTTTTTCAACATCGAGTTGCGAAACAGTTGCATACGACAAGCAATGCATAATGATAAATAAAAGATGAAAAATCGAAAGTATCATTAGCTAGCCTCCCATAGTATCACGGAGTGAAGTGGCATTAGCACACAAACTAAAAAGTCCATGCGTATAAGAAAAAAGATTAACATAATTATTACCTGAAGAAATGGTGCCAGGCGCAATACCGGCATTAATAGTTGAGTAACTTGCACAGGATCTAGCTGGCCCAATTGACCCATTAGCTGAAGTACAACGCTTGGTTTTAAGAAAACACAGGAATCCCTTAATAGATGACATCTGTGCAGCGTCTGCGAGATTACCACTACCACTAGTTGATCCAGTTGTATAGATGATTTTAAAGTCAGGTGCATCACCATAGGCAACAAAAAGAACAGTTTTCCCTGCTAATGATGGGTGTATGGAGGGCATTTGAGAAGCCGATTTAAAAGTGACTTCTATTGTGAACATCCCGGTATTGTCATCACCCGCTGCGATATGTGTTGGATTCTGAGTCCCGGACAGAAGCTCAGTATAGCTACTAACAAACCCGTAATGGATATTCGCGATAGGACTGTCAGAATTCGCAAGATCGGTGGTTTGTGTTAAATCTATAACCCTTTGACTTACCGTTGCAGAGGTAGACTCGAAATCGATTTTAAGAGAAGACATAGCATCATGGAGTGTACCGCTAGACAACGCAATTTGATGAACAAAGTCGTCTATACTTTCGGCTATTTGGGCAGATATCGAGATAGAAAAAAATAGTAAGGCAGAGAGAAGCAGCTTACTTATCATACCACGCCCCCCATAGCATTGCGGGTTGCGGACGTTGATCCACACAGACCAAGTGGACCAGAAACATAGGTAAAAAGATTTGACTGTGAAGCAGAACTTAGTAGTAGACCGGGAACAACGCCACCATTGACTGACGTTATGTTAGCACTCGGGCAAGTAACCAAAGGGCCTTTCGATTGTGTAGTATTCGTGCACAAACCCGATTTTAAAAAACAAAGATACCCTCCAATCGAAGACATAAGATCGACATCCTGTAGGTTTGCTCTTCCGGCTGTAGAGCCAGTTGTATAGATTGTCTTGTGATCAGGTCCAGGGCCGTAGCCTACAAAAAGAATAGACTTGCCAGCAAGACTAGGGTGGATATTACTTTTTTGTACAGCAGTCTTGAATGTTACCTCAAAGACATACATCCCCTCATTGTCATGCCCTGTAGTAGTAAAAAGTCTGGATCCATCAGTGCTATCATTATAGGTAGCAACATGTCCATAGCGAATGGATGCAATAGGAACATCCTTACTAGCGCTATCCTGCACACCTGTGGTCAAATCAACGGATCGATAAGCAATTGTGCCAGCGGTGCTACTGTATTCAGATTGAAAGGAGAGCATGTGCGATGCAATAATTCGATTAGCTAAAGAAACTTGACGCTTAAAAATATCGATAGATTGAGCTAACCCAGCTTCTGAATACACAGAAGTTGTGCTAAGTATTATAAGAAAACAAAGTGCAAACGAAAAAAAACTCCCAAAAAGATGAGAGTTTTTTT
>CAXGBK010000188.1:0-1854 GCA_964008345.1 uncultured Coxiella sp. | reverse complement strand
ATGCGTTTTATTATTAAATTAATTTTTTTCTTATGAGTATTAAACACTATCAAAACCTATTTGCACTTCTTACTGGCTCTCGTCTTGTTTCGGGTACTTCTGAAATAATAGCTGGTAAAACAGAAGAAACACTTGCATTTTATCAGAGTTCCCTGTCATCTTACGGTTTTTTTTTAGTGACGCTTGGTTTTTTATGGCCTTCATTTGCTATATTTTCAATTATTACCAATCCTACTTGGTTACTTGCTATGCAGTTGCCCAATGTTTTTTTGTATTACGAGCTTGTCACTCGCAGGTTCTCAACAAGAGAAAATAATAACGCTACTCAAAAAAATAAACTTCTTGACCCACTTGAGTTATCGAATGTAAAAAAAGGCGCGGTGGATGGTTCAACAAAAAAGCGATTAGCGCAACAGGCCTGGTTATATGCTTTCTTGGGTATTATTTCTTTTGAGTCGGTTTTCAATGATATTTTTATAAATTTCAATCGAGGTTTTGCTAAAATAGTTTTTGCACCGGGCCATGAAAATTCTTTTACTGAGCAGAAAACGCTTCCTGTTATATGTTTCTCAAAAGGCATGCCTGTGCCTACTATAACTACGCTATATAAAATGCTGTTTAAGATCGGGCTATCTAACAAAAGGTACGGTGAGAAAATAGCTCGAATAGCTTTACTTGTCTGGCCATCTTTACGTACTATTTTACAACTGTTTTTTCGGACACTCCTTTTCGTCGTAGATCGCTTTTGTTTGTGCTTGGATTTTTTTCATTTCTACAGAATAAGTACAGCTGTTATGAAGAATACCCCATGGATCTCTATATTATTTATAGGCTACAACCTGACTTACAACTTGGTGGTACTAGGGACAGTGACCATGCCGTTGTGTCTAGCCCTCTGCGCTTTTGTGCTTATTGTTTTACAACATTTGGCTTTCCTTGATCATTTCGCCAGTCGTCAAATGTATTATATTCAAAAAATTGCTAGATTTGTTGAGCCACTCTTTATCGGAAATATCTTATCAAAGTTTTTTATCTTGCTTAGTTCTATATCTTTTCTCGCATCCCAAATGCGAAATTTTCTATTGAAATGGGATACATACATTTTTAGTTTTGATGTAGAAAAAAGCCTTTTGTGCAGGTGCTGTATTCGCGTGCTGGCTTTGATGGCATATACTATGATGAAATTACTGTCGTTTATTCCACCTTACAATCTATTAAAGGTAAGTATATCTGATATGGAAGAAGATTTACGTCGGCAGTATAAGGATAGGGCATCTATGAAGCAGGATGCTGCCATTAGGCGCAGTGGTGACATATCGAAAAAACCCTTTCGTGTTCAACCTTCAGAAAATAGGGTTCCTGTGGGTGCGTTTCCGGAACTCTATGGTAAGTTTGTTGATAACTATATAAACTTCCCTATAGTTATGGCTAATGCAGCGCCATTCTCGACTGAGTTACCAACAAATGTTGCTTCTTATTATTCCCCTGTTGTATCTATTACGCCCCATGCGTGTGAAAAAATAAGAAGACCAGCAACTGCTACCGGCTTAGTTATCCCTGATCATTTGAAGCTGAGTTATCCTTTATCGGCTTATCATCTTCCAAAAGAACCTGTGCAATTGAACGATGTTTCCGAGTGGTATGCGTTTTTAGATTCTATCTCTACCGTTGAGGTAGATGGTTTCAGGCAAATGTTGGCAAAATATGTAGAGCGAGATCAGCCTCAATTGGCTGTTCTTTTGAGGGATTCAAGTAAAGAATTACGTCACTATTTTAACTTAGATGATAGATTGAATAATTTAAAGAGCAAGTCAATGGATGCCTATACCCATGCAAAAGCAAACTGGGATACTT
>CAXGBK010000187.1:0-5232 GCA_964008345.1 uncultured Coxiella sp. | reverse complement strand
TCGTTAACACAATGGGGATCTGGACATAGTTAAATAGCGTACTTGATGATCCTGGCCCGAAGTACTCGGGGGTTTGTTCGACCAAATCACCAAATATTGCATTTTTCAAACCATCTTTTAGACGCTCTAGTTTGTGTAACGCATTTCTTACATAGCGTTTGCCCCCCTCTAACCATGTAATGCTATCTTTTTTGTTATTTGGCAGTAAATACGGATCTAACAACTTATCTGATAATAAAGAAAACCATAATGTATTGGAAACCGCAACGGTTAAAAATATCCACAAGAAATCCAAACTTACTGGTATACCATACTGTATAGATCGTGATATACATGCAACGGATAGTGGCATGATTAGTGTTAGATTCAAAAAAGTAAAAATCTGAGAAAAACGCTCTTGCTTCTTTTTATCATCTTTTGCACCATTTGGCTTTTCTTCTAAGCTTAGCTTCATACATTTATAGCTTAACCATGCCCCAAAATACTGCAAACACACAGGCACTCCGGCGAGTGCTATGATCGGGAATAATAGAATGTTTGCCGAGAAGGTAATAGAAGGCGTGATCGCGTGTTGTATTATGGTTAGAATCGTGAGTGATATACTGTAAATCACAAAAAATAATGCTGCATATGTTGTGTATTTTGCTAAACGCTGCCACCTTTTATCTATTTTTGTTACCATTTCATTTACGGTTGGCAGCCCGAATAATGTTTGCATTGCAAAGTCCGATAGCAATACACCAGAAACAGCAAACAAACATATATTTTTTATCAGTCCCTTGCTTGCGATAATTGACCACGGTGGTGCGATATAGTATGTGTAGCCTACGATGGCCGCGGCACTTAATGCTAACGCAGCGTATTCAAATAGTTTAGCCGTTTCCTCTTCGTAGTAATAAAGCATCGTTCCAACACACGAAAGACTGGTAAGATGTAATAATATATTCGTTGGCGTGAAAGGAAAAATAACAGCATTGGCTATTGCATACAGTAAACTCGCAGCTATGGTGAGTATTTCTTTTTGATCCTTAGATTTGTGACCATCATGCTGTTTATCATACCATTTCTTGAGCAGCCAGCCTAAGTTAAACCATGCCCCTGCGTATGAAAAAATGTATCCAAAAACTTCTTGTAATAACCCCTCGGCACCACCCAATGCCAGATCCCATGCTGCAACACTAGAAAGAACCCCAACAACAACGATACTGATAAAGCTAAGCATGCGGTGCTTTTTTTCACGTAGTTGAGGAACAAGGCCGACGTAATAAGGTATTGCAAAAGCAAGAAAGGTTGCCGTTATCTTATTATAAAAATTACTTATGGATGTTATTATCTCTTTCATATTTAGAACCATATTTTTGCATCCCATATGAAGCATGTATATCATACTCTTACGCATGATATATTCTAACACAAGCACTATCTAGGAGGTAGTACTGCATTGTAAGAATTAGAAAAATAATATTAATTTAAAACTTTTTTAAGTTTCATAAAGCCATCTACCCACTCAGCAACTTTACAACGAGCTTGATCCGAAAAACTTGCTATCATTTCAGCAACAAAACCCACAATAAGCATTTTCTTTGCCGCCTGCTCATCCAAACCGCGCATGGCTAGGTAACGCAGCTTTTCTTTTTCTATTTGGCCAAGCGTACTGCCATGTGCGCATTTCACATCATCCGCAAAAATTTCTAATTCAGGTTTTGAATGCGCCGCCGCACCCTCTTCTAACAGAATATTGTGATTTATTTGACTGGCATCTGTTTGCTGTGCCGCATTCGCTACGTATATTTTTCCAAAAAAATTGGAAACGCCCTTTGATCTCGACACGCCTTTACAGAGCTGCTTAGACTGCGTTTTGGGGGCTAGATGATTCATAGATATCAGATGATGAACGTGTTGTTTGGCATGCGCAAGCAACAGACTTTTCATCTGAGCATCAGCATTCGGCCCAGCCAGATCAACTTGGTCATAGAATCTTGCATACCTTGTATCTTGCATCATGCTGACCTGATTAAATTGGCTATTTCTCTCCAAATGGTGATAGCGACCTACATGTAACTGGCTGCTAGGGGATGGGTAGACAAGACAATCTTTTGTTAAATGAGCCCCCTCTTTGACGTGTATCCATCCATTGTGTAAATACACACATTCGTCAAGGCAATGGAAGTGCTCAACCACCTTAACCTGGCAGTGCTTGTCTATATTCATTCTTGTATTTTGGCCCAAAACATCACCGTTTTTTTTGTCCATGATGTGATAGATATGTAATATTTCTATCTGACTTCCACGCTTAATATCCATTTCTACGCTACGTGGCTGCAGCATTAGTGCAGCGGCTGCAAGCACTTCTTCAGAGGGTGTAGCTTCTAGGTACGTTTGCCAACATTTTCTTTCCAAGGATTCCTTTAGCGTAACCTCTTGTGGTAATGACGATGCTTTTTCATCATAAGAACCATTGTAAAAAACCACTGAGGGGTGGTTTAACTTCACTAAACCTCTGGGCATGGATGCTTTATCTGAAACATATCCCCTGGCCTCATTGAGTAAATCATAACAAGTCTCATGCTCCCAACCAGACCACTGGCGCTTGGGCATGCCTGATTTTTGCAGCCGCTGTTGTGCCTGCCTAGCTATGTCGTCTATATCTTTGTTTTTTTCCCATTCACTGTTCTCATCGAAAAGTGCGGCCATCGTCATTTTCATGATCCGCTATCCCTCCATAAGCCCTGAATAGCCTTCTTTCTCAAGCCTATTTGCGAGTTCGTAACCACCGCTCTTGATGATTTTCCCCTGCGACATCACGTGGACAAAATCTGGCTTCACATATTTTAGAATTCTATTGTAGTGGGTTATAATTAGAAAGCTTCTTGTTGCGCATCGCATAGACTCTATGCTTGCTGATACGGTCTTCAAAGCATCAATATCCAAGCCTGAATCGGTCTCATCAAGGATGGCAAAATCTGGTTGCATTAGCATCATTTGCAAAACCTCGTTACGCTTTTTTTCCCCGCCTGAGAACCCCTCATTAAATGATCTTTGCAAAAAGCGCTTGTCCAACCCTACTTTTTCAGCTGCTTGCTCAGCTTTTTGAATCAAATCGTAGGCGTCTAACAACGGCTTACCTTGTATCTTTGCCACTTGATTAATCGATGCTTGTAAAAAACTTAAAGTCGATACACCAGGTAAACTGACTGGGTACTGAAATGCCATAAATAATCCCATCGCAACCCTTTCATGCGGCTCGATACCGGCCAGATTCTTTCCTTTATAGGTTATGGATCCGTCTGTAATCTCGTAGTCAGGACTACCAGCTAAAACATTGGATAGCGTGCTCTTTCCAGATCCATTTGGCCCCATTATAACATTTACCGTTCCTGGCTTTATTTGTAAATGCACGCCCTTGAGGATAGCCTCCCCTCCGGTGACGCAAGCATGTACGTTATCGATTGTCAACATTGCCATTCCTCTAATTGCAGCAGGAAGATTAGCCTACACTACCCTCAAGGCTGATTTCAAGTAATTTTTTTGCTTCAACGGCAAACTCCATAGGTAGCTTATCTAAAACTTGCTTACAAAATCCATTTACGATGAGCGCGATTGCTGCCTCTTGGTCTAAACCTCTTGCTTGACAGTAAAATAGTATATCTTGACCGATCTTAGACGTACACGCCTCATGCTCTAGCTGCGCCGTATGATTTTGTGATGCTATTTTTGGAAACGTGTGCGCACCACACTGATCGCTAAGTAAAAGTGAGTCACACTGCGTATAATTACGTGCATTGTCTGCTTTTGGTAAAACTTTTACTAAGCCTCGATAGGTATTCTGTGCATGTCCAGCTGATATTCCTTTTGAGATAATGGTGCTGGATGTATTTTTTCCTAAATGGATCATTTTCGTACCGGTGTCAGCCTGCTGATAATTGTGTGTAACCGCAATCGAGTAGAAATCCCCGACACTATTATCCCCTTTAAGAATTACACTAGGGTATTTCCAGGTAATGGCTGAACCTGTCTCAACTTGTGTCCATGATATTTTGGCGTGATTGTGCGCGAGACCTCGCTTCGTAACAAAGTTGTATATGCCGCCTTTGCCTTGCGCGTCCCCTGGGTACCAATTTTGGACCGTCGCGTACTTAATTTCTGCATCGTCTAACGCAATCAGTTCCACACAGGCCGCATGCAATTGGTTTTCATCTCGCATCGGTGCAGTGCAACCTTCTAGGTAGCTGACATAACTGTCTTTATCGGCAATGATTAGTGTTCTTTCAAACTGCCCTGTGTTGGCGGCGTTGATGCGAAAATACGTTGACAGTTCCATGGGGCAACGTACGCCAGGCGGAATATAAACAAACGAACCATCACTAAATACAGCTGAATTGAGGGCAGCGAAATAATTATCTCGGTAGGGGATGACGGTTCCTAGGTACTTCTTTACCCACTCAGGGTGCTTTTGAACAGCCTCACTAAATGAACAGAATATGACGCCTGCATCGGCTAAACGCTCTTTAAACGTGGTGGCAACTGAAACACTATCAAAAACGGCATCCATAGCCACACCCGCCAACATTTTTTGTTCATGCAAAGGAATCCCTAACCGCTCGTAGGTCCGTAGTAACTCAGGGTCCACTTCGTCAAGACTCTTTGGCGCGTCTTTTTGTGATTTTGGAGCACTGTAATAGCAGATATCTTGAAAGTTGATCGGCTCAATCGAGAGTTGAGCCCAGTTTGGCATGGACATCGTCAGCCAGTGCCGATACGCTTTTAGTCGCCACTGCAGCAGAAAGTCAGGCTCATTTTTTTTGGCAGATATGCCTCTAATCGTGTCTTCATTCAGACCTAGAGGTAACTGATCATCTTCGATATCTGTGACGAATCCAGCATCGTAACTTGTTTTTAGCATTTTTTTTATCTCTTGATTTGATGCCATGCTATTTACTCCGTTTTTTTCGTTGCAACGTCCGACTGTCACCATCAGTCGTGCGATTATACCACACCATCAATAGCAAAGCTATTCAAACCCTACCATCTCAACGCACACCAGACTATACCATTGATAAAATATATTATAATTACAAAGCCATTAAGGCGACGGCTATTAATAAATAAACACTTGCCTGCACTTGCAAATAATAACACCTGACAGTATACTGATTTTAAAGTAGTGGTTACGTGAGGCAGTAGGATAGAAAAACTAAAATTCATATTGTTCCCAGCGCAATCGAGATTCTA
>CAXGBK010000186.1:0-6289 GCA_964008345.1 uncultured Coxiella sp. | reverse complement strand
CTATGGGGCAAACATTTTCTAAACCGTATTGTTTTCTTAGTTCAGGCTCTAGGATTTCTACAGGATTTTTACTATTACTTGAAGAGACAATAGAAATAGGGGAGAGAGAGCCCTCGGTAAGAAGAAAGCCTCGATCGTAGTATTTGTAGTTGCCAAAGGACTTTACAGTCCCTTTGCTTACAGTCGGTATTTTCTCGCCAGTGGCGGTTTTTGATTTGGGCAAAATGACGAGTTGTGTCTTAACAAGAATGAACTTGCAAGGGGTCGTTTGTATGACCAGACGGTGGCTTTCTGGCTCGGGTACAGATCGCTGTTGTGAGTGGGAGGTTAACAGAGACTGGGGTTGCGATTTTCTAATGACCAGGCCTTCGTGGATGGTTCGTGCTAATGTTTCTATATAATCGCTACGGCCTACAATTTGACTGATAACATCATGTATCGCATCGAGGCACGACCGTCCAATGCGCATATTGGGGGTTGTATGCTTTAGATCGATTTGAATCTGCTCAAGTAGAGCTCGAAGACACTCAGTATCGATAGGTTTACGTGAGAACGAAAGTCCTTGATCACGATGCTGGGTAAAGCAATCGATGATGGTCTCTGTGTTTAGTGCAACAAACTGCCTGATACGGTCAAAGACTGACCTTGCATTTTCGAGTATGGTACGATAGTATGTCGCATCTAAAGTACCAGAAAATTCACAAGTCCAATCTTCGATGCAAGCGGCATGAAGCATAAAGTAGACATCTGTGAAATCGGATACATTTTTTACGTAGTGATTAACGAATCGAGGAAAGTCAGAAAGGAGTTTTCTGAGCAGTATCTCAAACAAAGTTTGATCCATACCAGGATCTGTGAAAAAGAATAAGTTACATGGATTGAGTTTGGTTATCATGTAAATAAAATTTGGGTCAGATCGAAGCGATGGATCTTTGCGGATGATCGCTGATATAATCTGCATCTCACGGGGGTGGCACAGTAGGCATGCTTGAAGAATTTTGTAATACTGAGGTGTGCCTTTTCCCAGTGCCAGAGTTGTATTATCGTGAAGCAGTCTTAGTGAATCTTGCTGTGCTAGTTGGATGTGATCTTCGTGTCTCATGGTGTTATTGTTACTATTTAAAGATAAGTTTACAGTATAATATACTGATAAAATATATTGTTGTCAACATAATGGGTTGCGATTAGACGACAGGAAGCCATGCAAAACACGCGCATGATGAGCCTTGTTTATTCGTAGGGCATTGCATGCGAGAAAAGTCGCAAAGATATTGTAAATATGTGATAAGAGTGTTATAATATCGTTTCCTTGCTGCATGCTGACATGTAACCACAGCAGTAGCCAATTACATTCATAAGGAGATTAACATGAGACATTACGAAATCGTATTTTTATTCCATCCCAATCAGAGTGATCGTGTGGATGAGATGCTAGCACGCTACAAAGCGCAAATTGAAGAGGAAAGCAACGGTATAGTTCACAGAGTCCAAGACCTACAAAGAAAAAAGCTGCATTACACGATCAAAAGTCAAAAATCATCCAAATCGCATTTTGCTGTGATGAACATTGAATGTGGTCAGACTTGTATAGACGGCCTAAAAGAGAATTTCCGGTTCAACGACGCAATTATGCGCAATTTGATTATCAAAAGAGATGCTGCAGTAACCGAAGATTGCGGACCACTGCTTGAAAAAGATGAAAAAACACCACCATCTCGGACTATAAGGCAGATTCTTAATCAGCGATTCAAGGCAGAAGATATTTATCTTAACATCGGTTTTTTAAGAGAGTTTGTACTAGAGACCGGTCGTATTGTTCCAGCTAGGGTAGGCGGTGTTTCCGCAAGCCAGCAGAGGGAGATCTCGCAAGCGATCAAACTTGCAAGATATCTTGGACTGATGCCCTATTGTGATCGACATTCATAATAAAAAAGGTTTAGGAATGCTAAGGGAAGAAGACAGTCTTTACATGCAATTTTTAGGCAAAGAAAATAGTGTCACAGCGACTATACTTCTACTAGGCTGCTTGGACTATACGTTGTTTTCAGATGTGCGCCAACCGGTACTTATTCTAGGGATAGGCACACTGGCTGCCATGTACATTGCGATGTGTGCTATATTTAGATTGAAGAAGATAACTTACAATCACCTTATTGCTTTAATCGTCCCAGGTTGTGTGGCTAACGTAATGAGCATCACAAATGCTGGTGCGATGGAAACACTGCTATTCCTAAAGCCCATATATGGGCCTGTCGTAGTGTATATGACAGCTTTTTGTTTCGCGTACTATCGTAGGCTAAGCTTTGCACTAGAGATTGCCTGTTTGATAGGCTTAGTAAGCGTTATATTGCTTCATGCGACAACCAATATTGTAGAGTACTGGCAGCAAATCATCCTAACAGCCAAGTTGGCAGTATCTGAAAAGCAGCGCATATGGTTTTCACAACAAATGACAGCTAATTTGTTGGATACATTGATCTATCTGCCAATGATATTGCTAATGCTAATCAGTGCGTCGTGGTACAGTCGATACGAGAAGAATCGTGAGCTCTACACGAAAGAGTGGCTTCATTTAGATATGAGCTGGACAGCCTGTATTGTTGGGTTGGTAATGGAAATGCTTATCATGATACAAACGGCAATTTTGCCTATATTAGGTCTCGAGGGGTTTCTACCAAATGCCTTTATTGTCAACAGTATACAGCGGTTTGCAACCTATATGCCGGCACTATGTGGATTAAGCCTGTGTCATTATTTTTTATACGCGAAGCTGGTCCACAAAAAGTCATCTTCCCGACTGTACGAATTAGCTGTATTTTTACTGTACATCGCTTTTTTGATGTTTAGGCCATTGTTTCTTATAACAGGTATTATAGACAAATTTTTTAACGCTCGAGACCGTTACCATTTTAAGCTATCAGAGCAGCATTAATTTTTAGCAGGAGGAAATATTATGCAAATTATACTACAAGAAAAAATACGTAACCTAGGAATGATCGGGGATATCGTTGATGTCAAACCTGGATACGCACGTAACTACCTACTCAAACAAGGTAAAGCAATGGTTGCCAATAAAACCAATATTGAGGTCGTCAATGCCAAACGTAAAGAGCTCGAAAAACTTGAAAAAGAGCGTATTAAAGAAGCAAAAGTACGTGTTAAAGGGATCGAAGCTGCAGAAAAAATTGAGATAAAAGTACATACAAACGAAGAAGGGAAACTGTTTGGGTCGATAGGGGCAGCAGAAGTGGTTGACTACCTCGCAGAAAAAGGCATCAATGTGCACAAGAGTGAGGTGACGGTTGTCGAAATGCCTTTACGATTTATCGGAGAGTATACGGTTTTAATTGAATGTTATGCAGATGTTAATGCTAAGTTGCCTTTGATACTCACCTCTGACAACATAAATATAAAAGAGAGTCAAGAAGAAGAAAGTCAAGCAGCGACTGAAGAAGAGATAGCAGAAGCTTCTGATGAAGCTTTGGAAGACGATCAAACTAACTCAGATGCTGAGTAGCTTGAGAATTTAAAAGGGTTAAGATGTACATTGCCACGGAGCGTATATCATAACCCTCTTAGTAGTTAGGCTACGTATACAACAAACTTTATACGTGATGGTGCCACCTCGTATTGGTTAAAAGTACCTATAGCCATTTAAAAGGTACGCAACCTCAGGTAAGATACAAGCATCGTTAAAATTGGAACCAAATAGATGCATGGTCAAAAACCAGCCGCTAAAAAAGTCTTACCGTTTTCACAAGATGCCGAAAAAGGATTATTAGGGGTTTTAATATTGCAGCCCAAATTATGGGAACGTATTGAGGCTGCGGTTGTGGAAGAGGACTTTTACAATGAAAAACATGCCTTGATTTTTCGGGCTATTAAGAAGCTTCATGCAAAAGCAACCACCATAGACATGCTAACGGTCGTGGAGATGCTCAATACGATGCAGCTGCTCGATAAAGCCGGTGGTGAGGTCTTAGTATACAGCATAGCAGATCAAGCGCCTAGTACGGCTAACGTCGTTGAGTATGCAAAAATTATACGAGATAAAGCACTGCTGCGATCTCTGCAAGCAAAAGCCACTGGCATCGTTGATTCTGTTTATCACCCTGAGGGTCGTGAGCCACACGAGTTGGTGACGGAAGCAGAAGCAGCTATTTTTGCGATTGCACAAAAGCGTAAGACAGGAACGGGTCCGCAGCCTATAGCCGATATACTGGCTAAAACAACAGAAAAGATCGATCAGCTTTATCATTCTGATGGAAGTATGACAGGTCTGCCAACTGGATTTACGGATCTTGACGCGATGACTTCAGGTTTACAACCTGCTGACTTAGTAATCGTTGCTGGCCGGCCATCCATGGGAAAGACGATTTTTGGGGTTAATATTGCTGAGCACATTGCTATATCCACAGATAAACCAGTGTGTATCTTTAGTTTAGAGATGCCTAGTGAGGCTATAGTTATGAGGATGTTGTCCTCTTTAGGGAGAATTAAACTACCAAGAGTGAGGACTGGAAAATTACATGATGAAGATTGGCCTCGGATGACATCAGCCATTGGTATGCTCGCGGAATCTAAACTGTTTATTGACGACACACCAGGTATTTCGCCTAGTGATATGCGATCTAAAGCGCGGCAACTGGCAAGAGAACAGGGTGATTTAGGGGTGATTGTAGTAGATTACTTGCAGCTTATGCGGGTTCCTGAAATGCGTGACAACCGGGTGCAAGAGATATCAGAGATATCTCGCTCATTAAAAATGATCGCCAAAGAACTAAACGTACCCGTTATCGCCTTATCGCAGCTTAATAGGGGATTAGAAAACAGACAAGACAGGCGACCAATCATGTCTGACCTTAGAGAGTCCGGTGCTATTGAGCAGGACGCGGATATCATTGCATTCATTTACAGAGATGAGGTGTACAACCCAGATACGCTTGAAAAGGGCATTGCAGAAATTAATATAGGCAAGCACCGTAATGGTCCAATAGGGACAGTGAAGCTTACCTTTATGGGAGAGTATGTGCGTTTTGATAACTTTGTGGAGGAAGTGGTTGTCTAGCTACAAAGAAACGGAGGTATGCCAATTATGGCCTGAGAATATGGTCGTATGGCGTAGCAAACGAGGCTTACTAGAAATGGATATCTTGCTTATGAGGTTTACTAAGGAAGTCTATCCAAGTCTTTGCGTGGATGCTAAGAGAGCCTATCAACAGTTATTGCTACAAAACGATCCGTGTCTTCAAAGTATACTGTTGTATGGATATCGTAGCGTGATGATGTCAAAAGACGTATTAGATATAGTGGATTGTATTTTAAAGCACCAACAAGACAGTTTAGACAATCAGAGATAACAAGCTAGATTACGACAGTACATCGCTGGTGCTATTAAAGCCATACTTACCTCATATTCTGTAGAACGAACTGTCTAATAATTTGACGGATCGAGGTTTCGCATGGGATCTCAAAAAAATTCAATCCAGGTTGCGTGTTTTCAACGACGGTTGTTGTATGCCTATCCATAGTAGCATTTTCCACACTTGGGGATGTAGGATCAGGCCTACGACGACGTAGTGTGGAAGATTCAGTATCAACGGTTTTGCTATTATCAGGGTCTTCGAGACGAGTAGAAGCAGAGTGAGTACCTAGAGCTTTAGGTAAAAGCTGTTGCTTAATAATATTATGATCATCACCTGTGGTTATAACTGGTTCGCTATTGCTAGGTGTAGGTGGTTGCGGATCTGAGCCTACAGCTTCAGATAAAGGTTGATGCTTGATAATATTATCCTGATTAGCTGTGGCCGTAGCTGGGTCGCTATCGCTAGGTGCAGGTGCGTGCTGTAGTTCTGATTCTACAGCTTCAGGTAAAGGTTGTTGCCTGGTAAAATTATCGGCTGTAGCTGGGTCGCTGTCGTTAGGTGTAGGTGCGTGTTGCAGACCTGATTTTTCAGTCAAAGTAGTGTTATTGTCCTTGGATTTAGAAGCAGGCTGAGGATCTTGATCTACAGCCTTAGCAGAAGAGTCGGGTACGCTAGTAGTATCACTGCCAGCAGAGGGTGAGTTGACGTTTTCGTTGCCAGAGACATCGGTATGTGGTGGAGCAGAGAATCTTAACCGCTGCACTTTTTTCTTTGTTGGTTTGTTATGTTCTTTAAATCCATGTGGATAGATGGATGAGGGCTTGAAAGGAAGATGCTTAGTCATAAATATCTTGGTTTTTCTTATTGTGTTTAACATCAATTCAAAAGGCGTATAAAGGCCTGCAATCAAACCTGAAGCGATT
>CAXGBK010000185.1:0-1666 GCA_964008345.1 uncultured Coxiella sp. | reverse complement strand
GCATACGCCTAAAGTAAATCATCAAACGTACAATTCCACGAAAGCGCGTGCGCCATAGCAGCCGAGTAAGTATGCGCTTATAGAAACCCCGATCACTACCTGTAAGATTGGCTATTTCATCATCACTGAGGCGCTGACCTGAAAATTCAAGTAGCAATCGCAGTGCTTTGTCATGCTCGTTCTTAGTAGCTGCTATAATTGCCTTTTTTGCTTGGTCCGCACAACTAAGATCAATGCGAGGATCATCAATGAGAGCACAAACAATATTGCTATGGCCATATCGTGCAGCTATTATAAGTGCTGTATTACCCTCTTCATCAGCATGGTTAGGTTCAATCTTTATGCTCTGGTCATTGAGGATCCGAATAAATGTTTCTTGATCTCCAGTTTTGGCTGCGTTTAGAAAGTCTTGTTCTATAGTCATTTTTAAGTCCTCTATCTTTTAGTGAGTGGTTCGCCATGTTCGTCCGCGGTCTGTGTTATACCAGCTGTGGTATCATTGGTTTCAGTGCTTGTTAATGTACCAGTACTACTGGACTGTTGACTAGCAGCAGTAACAAAACTAGCAGCAGCAACGGCATAGCCAGTTCCACCTGGCGCATAAATAGCCTCAGCCGCACGTAAGCGCATGCGCCTAAAGATGATAATACCACGTACAATTCCACGAAAGCGAGCACGCCATAGCAGCCGAGTAAGTATGTGCTTATAGAAATTCCGATCACTACCTGTAAGATTGGCTATTTCATTAACACTGAGGCGCTGACCTGTAGATTTAAGTAACAATCTTAGTACTTCGCCATTCTCCCTCTCAGTAGCCGTCATCATTCCCTTTTTTACTTGGTCTTCATAACTATGATCAAAGCGCTCATCAGCAAGGAGAGCACTAACAATATCGATATGGCCATGAAATGCAGCCCATATAAGTGCAGTATTACCGAATTTATCAGTAATATTAGGATCTACACGCTCATCAGCAAGGAGCGTACGAACAATATCGATATGGCCAAATACTGCAGCACGGATAAGTGCAGTATCACCAATTCTATTGGTACGGTTAGGCTCTACACGCTCATCAGAAAGGAGCGCACAAACAATATTGCTATGGCAACGACGTGCAGCCCATATAAGTGCAGTACTACCATATAGATTGCCATGGTTAGGATCTATACGCTCATCAGCAAGGAGCATGTCAACGATAGCAGCATGCCCCTCACGTGCAGCACCAATAAGTGCAGTATTCCCCTGGTCATTACAGTTAGGATCTACACGCTCATCAGCAAGGAGCGCACGAACAATATCGATATGGCCATATAGTGCAGCCCACTTAAGTGCAGTATTACCATCTCCCAAGGTACGGTTAGGATCTACACGCTCATCTGCAAGGAATATGTTAACAATACCAGCATGCCCCCCACGTGCAGCCCACATAAGTGCAGTCTCACTATTTCTATTGGTACGGTTAGGATTTACACGTCGATCAGCAAGGAGCGTAAGAACAATATCGCTTTGGCCATTTTCTGTAGCTAAGATAAGTGCAGTTCTACCATATTTATCAGTATGGTCAGGATTAATGTTTATGCTCTGATCATTGAGAATATTTGAAAATGTTTCTTGATCTCCAGTTCTGGCTGCGTTTAGAAAGTCTTGTTCTATAGTCATTTTTAAG
>CAXGBK010000184.1:0-3723 GCA_964008345.1 uncultured Coxiella sp. | reverse complement strand
TTTAACTATGGAAGGTTTAAGTTCTCCATTGCAGTCTCGCGACATGCGAGCCAGCCAACATAGATTACTAGATGAGCTGGGGTTATACAGTAGTAATCAAGTAGGAGGTACTGCTAAAAGTGTTGGTTTAATGGGGGATATTGCTGCAGAGGTTACTTTTGATATGGATGAAGAAGAGAGTCATGTGGCAAAAGTTCAGAAAGATCTGAGCGAAATACGTGGAAATGTAAAATCATCTGCATCGGTTTTTTCTGTCGTTAGAAATGACGCTCGTGTTTATAAAGGATTTTTTGCATATGTACCTGATGCTCCAGAGAAAGAAAACTCTCCTCAAAAGAAAAGACGAAAATAAGAAGGGCGTGTAATTGTGTTATGGGAGATTGTTCCGTTAATATCGATTCTAGCTCTATTTAGGCGGTGCTGAAAGGTTTGTGGTTGGCTGATTGGATCGCACAGGTTTTAATATATCCGATGCGCTCTTTGATGGAGTGGATTTTTTCACAAAGGATGTGTATCGGATTATCTTGTGCAGATATTGCTCGCCCAAACCATTCACTATTAGAAGGTATGGGGCTTGCGTATATTTTTAAAAATCTGCAGGTAAAAGGGATGAGTATTTCGCCATGAGACGGATCTTTGGATAGTATTTTATCGATGTGCATTTTGCATACTTTCTCTAGTAGCGTCGCGGCGCCTTGGATGTTTACGCCGCCAGAAGCTTGTAGTATAGATAGACTAAATTGATTAGCCCATTGTATGGCTAGTGGGCTCGCACTAATGTTACTGTTTTTTTCTTGTATCTGCATAAGAATCGTACCAGCGAGGAATAGCAGGTCTATTGCTGTGTAGTAGTTTTCTGTTTGCCTAGATTGATCCAGGTGCCTTTGTACCTTTGTAAGCAGGCCTTTGTGCCGATTTTCCTCAACAATGGCTTGTTTTTTACTTATTGATGGCATGGATTCAGCAGTTTTTCGTTTTTTTTGTGGCGATGTGGATGCTTTAGGATTGAGCGTGTTATGGATACTGCCTAGTTGTTGATGGAGGGTTTTTAAATCTTCTTTATCTGCCTGTAGGTGGCCTTTTTGCTGGGCTTCGTTATGGAGTCGTATTACGTAAGCAATGTTCCCTTCAAAGATGTTTGCACGCGTTTGCTCTTTGGTGAGGATCAAGGATTTTAATTTGCTCTTAGGTAACTGTAAGATATTGGTGTTTTTACAAATCCAAGCGAGCTCTTTAGCCATATTTCTGGCTAGGTTCTGAGGCGTGATCTCTAGGTTGATTCTTCGCTTTGTGATGGTGAATTCGCCACTTGAATACGGGTCCATGATGTTTAGAAAGCTTTCAAATGCCTGCAGTATGTACGGTTGCTGCTTTTCTAGTAAGAAAGGGTAGAGTCTTTGTATGGTTTTGTAATATTCCCATGATCTTGGGCCCAGTTGTTCTTGAAGCTGACGGTCGCTTCCATCAAACCGTTTGTATTCGTCTGTGACTTTTGTAATGTTTTCTATCGCTGATGTTATGGTGGTCTCTTGCATGGGGTATCCTTGACTTGTCTATGTTATAATAATTGCAAATATTATATCTTTTTTCTTTATAGTTTGCAATATTGTTGGCGGTGTGTTTATGTGTAAGGCGTACAATAAAAATGTATTTACTCAGGCAATCCTGCCAACCTATGGAGATTTTTTATGCATGATTTTTTGGTGATTGCAAATTGGAAGTTGGGCGGAAATCTGGATCTTTTATCGCGTTACAAGCAATTTTTTCAGAAAGTTACATTATCTGGGGACTTGGTGTTTTTATTGCCGACGCCCTATTTAGGTTTTTGGCAGGAAGGGATTTCTGGCGCTTCGTTGGGCTCGCAACATTTAGATGCGTACACGAGTGGTGGTTATACAGGCTGTGTTAGTGCAGAAATGTTGCAGGCGGTGGGGTGTCAATATGTGTGTCTTGGGCATTCGGAAAGACGTTGTCATTTTCAAGAGGGCGACGATTTGATTGCTAGAAAATATGTGTTAGCTAAAAGCTATGGGCTTGTGCCCGTATTGTGTATTGGAGAATCTCGTGAAGCGCGCGATACTAGGCTTACAGAATCCGTTTTGCGCCAACAGATTGAGGCGGTGGTTACCAGTGACGGTTTTCAATCACTGCCAAAACATACTATGGTAGTGGCTTATGAGCCGGTTTGGGCTATTGGTGCAAAAGAGGCGGCTTCGATAGCTGATGTAGAGAAAGTGTCGGCTTTTGTACAAAGCCTGTTGGCAGAATATGGTCAGTCGGCTCGTTTTTGTTACGGGGGGAGTGTGGATGCGGATAATTGTTTGGCTTTACGCCGTAGTGCTTTTGTCTCAGGGGTACTAGTAGGGCGTGCAAGTACCGATTATGTCCACTTTAAAAGCATTGTTGATCGATGTCTTGTTGTGTCAAATTAGGGCTGTGTTTATTAATGGATGTGTGTTTAGATCGCCAAAGTTTCCGTGTGTTGGATGGTATGGCTATCGCTTTAACCGTTTCGAGTGTGTTTTAGCCTCCTAATATCATTTTTTTTGTGTCAGGTGGTAAGATTGCTTTGATACTTTGTATAATCGTGGTATAATGGCATAAGTTTTAATTTGGTAGGACTCTGAGAGTCCCAAAAAGGTAGTATAACAATGCAATGGTGGTTGACAGTATTTTATTCTATAGTATGTTTCTTGCTTGTGGGCGTGGTCTTGCTGCAGCGAGGGAAAGATGCCAGTGGCGATTTGTTTGGCGTGGGATCAAGCGCGGTGCTGAGTAGCCACGGGACAACGTCTTTCTTAGTGCGTTTTACGAGTGTATTAGCTGCTCTTTTCTTTATTTTAAGTTTATGGCTGGGTCACGTGATTAACAATCAGGCTGACCAGATTAAGCTTAAAGATGTTGTTACACAACAAGCAGGGAGCTAGCTCCCTAGTTTTGCCGAAGTGGTGGAATTGGTAGACACGCTGCCTTGAGGGGGCAGTGACCTATTTGGTCGTGTCGGTTCGAGTCCGACCTTCGGTATTTATAGCTTGTTAAAATGGTTTGTTTTTGTTTGCTGTAGTGGTGGCCGCTTTTCTGCTTTACTACGGTGATTTTTTTATGCTGAATATATCTGTGTCGAAAATAGCAGGATCGTCACAAAGGATTTCACAATCGACGGGAACGCAGTTAGCTTGTGTTGTGCGGAAACTTTTTTCTGCAACGATCTGTACGTTAGTCGGGAGTTTTTCTAAACATTTTTTGGGGGTTGATTTTGTCCCTATGCACGTCCATTTTTTTGGTAAATAGTTAATGATTTTTGGGGTGCAATCTGGGTGCAGGTGAATGTTGGAGAAGTTGGAAATGTGGGAGCAGGCAAATGAATTTGCATAGGGGAGAATAAAAAACCTTCTTGCTTGATCTTTTTTTGGGTTGCTCAGGCTTCTTACTTGTGTTGAGGTGGTTTGAAAGTCGATAATAACAGGGTGTTTCGCATCCAAATCTCGTAATAGTTCAGGGGTCGTGGTAGGCATAAGTTGTAAGATAACGTGTGTTTGGTTAAGCGCGGCTATTTGGTGGTATGCCTTGTTTCTTTTTAATAGGTTGTAGGCGGTTGTAAATAAGCTCTCTTTGTAAATGTTTTTTCGAAACGATACCTTAAGTTGTACAATGCTCATGCGCTTGATTCGCTCTATTATTTTTGTAGGGCTGTTTTCATCGATGCATAGTACGATATTGTGA
>CAXGBK010000183.1:0-2570 GCA_964008345.1 uncultured Coxiella sp. | reverse complement strand
TTAGACGTGTCATCCAAACATCTATCCAAACATAAATCCATAAAACGAGTATAGTGTTCTATATCTAGGATCTTAATCAACTTGACCATATCCCCATACATCTTAGATTTAACAGGCATCAACGATTCACCACAAATCTGCCTTTGTAAACTATCCATAAAATCAGCACTTACCATGTTTTTTTGTAAACATTTTTGCATCAAATGATCTTTAATATCCGGATACACCTCTAACATTTTATCCAGCGTTAAAACCTCATCGACATCCACTGTCGCCCCGTCTTTTTTCAAAGCAGAGAAAGCCTCAAGCTGACGTCGATGCCGCAAAGAAGGTTCCTCACCAGGTAAAGTCGCCAACTTCGCAAAAGGAAAAGATAGTAAATTACGATACGCCACAAAAAGTGGATCTGCCACATCTTCTAAAAAGAAAAACTCATCCATATGCGGAGAGTCTTTTAGCAAAGTAATCTGTCTTTTAATCTGCTCAGCACAGTATTGCATCTCTTCTAGGCTTAAAGCGCTTGTCATGCCAAAAGCCACATGATTTTTATTCACAAAATCCATAATAGCTTCTTCAACATCGCCCTTAGCTTGCATAACTTCTACCAACGTAGTACAAAAGGCTACACGTAAATCCTGATGATCATCATGATCCAATATCTCCCCAAAATCAGCATCCGACAAACCCTTAGACCGAACAAAAACATTCATACGTGCAATCGCAAACTGAGAGAATAAAGCCAACTGATTGGCATTTTTAAGACCCACCGATTCCTGGTTAGGACCATATTCCAAAACATCATAAAATGGGTTGCTACCACCATGATCTAAGTCAACAAATTCCCAATTATCATGCAAAACATGTAGCATAGAAGCGACATCATCTAAATCAACATCTTTATGTTTAAATACATCATCCCAAGATACGTTTTGTGCCTCTTTTGGCAAAAGATGGGTATAGGCTTCTATCAAAGCCTTTTTACGACGGAGCTGCTCTTGTGCGCTTTGCATTAGTAGATCATCGGCTTTGGGTAGCCTAATGATCATCCCCTTTGCATCTCTACAGGAGATATAAGCATCGAGCTCTTTCTCAGATTGCCCTATTGCATGCCGCACATTATCTAAACGTTCACTTATTAACGTTACGAGATCATCTATAATTGCTTTCTCTCCCCTCTGAAACGACCTTATTTTTGCTTGTTGCGTCGCAATATCCTCATTATACAATTTTTGTATACATCTCATTACATCCATGAATTCAGGGTTATTCTGCATACACACTAGATCGGTGTTTAATCCCTCAAGTGTGTTTCTTCGATCCAGTAAATCGACTTCTTTCTCTTCTATAAGCACACGCAACCTAGCTACTAATTCATCCTGTGCTATACGCTGTGTTGCCATCTTTGTCTCTGTTAACCCACGAACTTTTTCACGCATCCCAAGCGCTTTAATCACAGCTTGATCTTTCATACTATCGGCAACTAGTGCAGCAAAAGGGCTAAACTGGCCATCATTCAAAATATCTCCATTACCATCTATGTATTTCTTACGACTAAACCAACAAGTAGCCAGTTCTTTGGTTGTCCTAACATAGGGATCAACAGGATAGGTCCCCCCTTCAGCAACATCCACTGGAGAAAAAACAGCACTATACAAATTACTATTGCTACCCTGAGCGAGTAAACCAGTTATTACTTCTGGAAAAATAAAGACACTCTGCAGTGATTGTAAAAGCTGGGATTTGATATGGCACAAAGACGTTGAAGCATCAGCATATTCCTCAAGATACGCCTCACACTCGGACTTTATCCTCAGTAAACTTGCAGAAAACGTACGTTTATTTTTGCTATCAGCTATGCCATCCATCTCTCCCAAAAGCGTGTCTATTGCAGCAGTCAAATTATGGATTTCTTGCTGCATACCACCATCTAAGGCGTGTTGCATCTCTACAGTAGCCTTACAAGTATTATCCGTAGCCACCTTTAGCTGACCAGCTGAAAATGGTAATAAAACATTTACATTACAACTAGCTTCATCCATGTCGATACGAGGATTAATACAAAGATATTTATATGTGACATTTTCAGGACATAATTGCAAACACTTAGAAACCCTATCTGTATTATCTTGCATCACATTAACTAAAAACTTCTGCAAGGTTTCCAGGCCCAAAGATTGTTCATAGGCTTTCAACAACCCAAAGCGATTATGACTATATAGATACCGTAAATGATCTGCTAACATTTCATCATTATCAAGGCCTTGCTGATTTCTATAGTCTAAAAAAAACTGAGATAGTTTAATAACATCCTCAACTGCATAAAGACGAGATGCAACATTTAAATAAATCATAATAGCATTTGTAGATGAATCATCAAGCCCTTTTAAAGAAATCTCTAAGAAAATATCATTTATATCTTGTTGCTCAGCGATAGCATTATACAGTCCATCACGACACACCACCGATGTGTGATCGGGTTTGCCAACGAACCGCCAATAATCAGCGTCTTTCCCCATAAACGATAAAGGCGCAACGATTTCTTCAAGCGCAGTACATCCTGTAAAAGCGCG
>CAXGBK010000182.1:0-9237 GCA_964008345.1 uncultured Coxiella sp. | reverse complement strand
AGACGCATCATGATAAGGGTACTGTGGTGCTAGATGAAAAAGAAAAAAACCTGATTTACATGCTATCACTCTATCAAGTCACGGTGCTTGAAGCGGCGAACGCCAAAGATCCTTCACACTTAGCCAATTATTTATACGATCTGGTGAAGGTCTTTAACAACTACTATCATGACGTGCCTATTCTCAATCTAAAAGATAACGCTATTATAGCATGGAGATTAACGCTGATTGATAAAATCGCAAAAGTTATCCAGGCTGGAATGAGCTTACTAGGATGTAAGGTGCCAGCAAGAATGTGAGGTCATATGCTTCACTGGAAAAGTGGTTTACATATGAGGTGTAGATCTTCCGCTTGTATTAGAAGAAGCTATTTCTTCTGGAACGGTAGTTAAGGCAGGTGGATCGCCAGCTATGCCAGCTTCAGCAGCTAATTTATCGATGCTTTCATTGAGCCCGCTCACGTAGTGCGATAGTCTTTTGGTAGCATCAGTATTAGCATCAACAGGTAGTTTTATAGGGGCCTGAGGAATACGTTGTTTATTGGGTCCAAAGGACTTTACTATAACTGTGACTCGATCTTTACTCGTTTCATTTAGCCACGTATCGCTGATAAAGTTGGCAAAGAATTTAGTAAAAGTGCGTAGTTTTTCAAAGCACTTTCCGAGAAGAAATTCATTTAGTTTTTTACCGCTCTTTACTCTCCCGTTGAGTTGGATTTTAAGTCTAGAGTCTGTATTTCCTCTTGTTTCATCCTTAGTCGAATATTCAATAAAATCATAGAAATATGCCAGAAGGTAGGCATATGCTTCGTAAGTTCTGCTTTTCACTCGATTACATTCATCACAATTAGCAGTATTTGGTTGAATCGTTGCGTGCATGCAGTTCCGTGGCTGTGAAACTGCATCAAAAGTTTTCAGGTACGCTTGAACAAGATCCACTAATTTGGACATACAGGTACTTTTAATAGCCTTTGTTTTTATTGACATAGTAAATGCATAAAACTGCTGCAGTTGATGAAGCAAAGAAAGAGAGTCAATTTCAAGATTCTCCATTCCTTTTTGCACACATGATTCGTATTCTAAAGCCGCTGGTCGGTCCATAGAGAAACCTGTAAGGGTTTTGTGACTATTAGCTGCATATGTGGGTTCGCTACCTTGTATAACTGGCTTAGAATTACCAAGAAAGCTGATTAGATTCACGGCTTCAGATAGTTTATCATCACCCTTTATTTCGTTCATTAGTAAGCTATGTATTTCCGGGAGAGTTTCCTTTAAGGCTTCCTCTGTGTCTTTAACGCGTTTTTCAGAAGGTGTTTCAGCATAGTTATTATTATTATTTTCGCTTTTGCAAGTTGCTTGTTTCACAGGGTAGGTGGGGGCAAAGTGAAGTTTTTTAGAATATTCTTGAGGAGCAGCAGCTCGGTAGTACAAAGAGGGTCTTTGTATTGATCTTTTTCTTTTTTTAAAGGATATCCAGCCAAAAGTTATGAGTCTAATGATTGTTTTAGCAAAATAAGCAAAAGAACCTATGGTTAGTGCGTATATAGATGCTGCCAATGTTTTTAAGTTCTGTAGTAAGTTTGGTCGGGAGAGAAAAGTAAACGCATTGTTTCTGTATGCTGGTATTCTCATATTGCTCCTAAAGTTGTAGCTATCATAAAATACACTGAAAAGTATCAGTTGTCGAGGCTGTTAAGTTGGTATTATGTCATTTTAGTGTGAGTCGACATAAATTCAGGTGAGGATTCACCACTACGGCCCAAAGATCGTGGGCTGCCAGGTGTAGTTGCTGCGCTGCTTGAAGTGGATCTTCTATTGACTGGGGAGCCCTTATCAGTTAATACCCAGTCAGTGCCGCCTATACGACTATCCTTTCTGCCCTGATGCTGATGAACAGTTTCAAGCGCTTCACTAAGCTCACTGTCATTAATACTGCTCCTCGAAGAAGAACCAGTTCTTGGTGGTACAGGAGCATTATTGTATACTAAACCGGAAACATCCCCAGCTGTAAGAGCAGGAGAGCGAGGTGGAGAATATGGAACGTGTGATGAATTGTTAGTATCAGAGGCAAAAAGGCTACGTCCATTAGTGGTATCATCGCCTTGAACGCGAGGTGCGTCGTCTTCTTGAGAAGAGACAAATCTTTCTCGAAGCTCTAACGTTTCTGAATCCTGGCGATCATCATCGAGATTAGAGTAACCTGACCCAGATCCAGGGTTTCCTCTACGAAGTTGCGAAAATAAATGTTCAAAGCACATGGCGGTTATTCCCATAGTTATAAAAGCAATAGTTAATTGTTGTTCACGAGGGATTCCGATAAAATATGCGTGAACACGAGAGCATAGCAAATAAGTTTGCCTAGGAATTCGATCTATAGCGGATTGCAGTTGGATGGTAAACTCTCTTTTACGTAATATCATCGATTGACCTTTTAAATGTGAACGCAGAAAAATCAAAATAAACATGTTAAGCCACACAAAGTGCTTATACTTTACTTGGTAATTGTCTACGAATTGTTCAGTAAATTTAATATCTGAATCGTAGCTGAACAAATGCCTGCAGTCAATCGGTTTTAAGAAAAATCGTAAATTTAGGTAAGCTTTATGCTAAGATATGGCTATGATTATACCTATTGAGGGGTAATCAAGATAGTGTAATTGACCGGGCTTCATTCGCCTAAACTCATGCAGAGTTTCAATATTAGAGAGCCGTCCCGTCTCTCGATCATATTGTAAAACGACCCCACTAATGGTTAGATCGTGTAAACGGTTCACTTGGTGCGTTATACTAGCGCGCAGACAGGTTGTTCTGTACGGGTCATCCTGACAAGTCCTAATAGGTATTGTAGCTTTGGCGTTCTCTATAATAGGGATTATATACCTATAACTGGAGAATGCACTTGCATTCTGATTGAAACCTTCTGTGTGACACGGTTTAGGCATATCAAGTGCCTTGATTTGCGCTTGATCTAAAATGGTTAGATCTGCGTTGTCTGCTATGTCAAGAAAAGAAGCTAAGCTGCTATCATCGATGTGCTCTGATCTTATCGCATGTGACTGTGTATAAGTCATGATGCATAAATCTTTTAAGAGACCATCAGATGCAAAAGCACAGTGGCTATGGATGCAGGAAAAAAAGAGGGCTTGCAGCAAAAAGAATCTTACGGGAGGTTGTATTTGCGCCATATCCAGGTAAAATTTGTTCAAGGGGTGTGGATCATCATGACAGCATGTCCAGCGCTTGACAAGCAGGAGACTGAACAATCTTGGAAATATTACTTCAATCATCAACACCAGAAGCATGGTTAAAAAAAGCGTCCTGTTCGCTTGGCGCACTGTTATCCGATCATGCAGAATGTGAGAAAAAGGCGGCATCAACTGCTATGAGTTTGATGCGTTACTTTACTGGTGAAAATCGAATACTACTGGATTTAGCCCGTCTTGCTCGGGAAGAGATGCGTCACTTTGATAGGGTTTTGCATTGGCTGGAATCACTTAATAAGCCATACATACCTGGACCCAGACCACGCTACGCACGCAGCCTACACCAACACATTCGCCAAGGACAGGTAGATGGCATCGTAGACAAATTAATAATAGCTGCCATTATCGAAGCAAGATCATGTGAGCGATTTTCTAAGTTAGTACCGTATTTACCTAAGGATCTTGGGTCCTTCTATCAAAAACTATACCATGCTGAAAAGCGTCATGCTGAAATTTATTTAACCTTTGCGGAACATTTTCAGCCCGAAGCAGCTATATCAGCTAGGCTGCAAACATTATTGGGTTTCGAAAAAGAATTGCTATGGTTGCCTGAAAAAACATTTGCCTTTCACAGTGGAGTCCCAGATGAAAATGTTTAAGACAATCGTGTTATTGGTAACCGCTTCGGGGCTGACTGGTTGTTTAGAGCAAGAAGAACAGATGTTGGCGGGATACGTTGAGAATACTGCAGCTAAACTCGCGACCACAGGGCAAGGTCGCATTGCCCATATCCATGTAAAACGAGGCGATAAAGTACGAAAAGGGCAGAAATTGCTTGCCCTCACTAATACAAGCCAGCAACAAGCTTGCGCACTCGCAAAAGCTAAGTTGGCGCTTGCCAGAGCAGAAATGCAAGATTACGTAGCAGGCAGTGATGAAGAGAGCATAACAGTTGCTACGGCACAACTACGAGCGATAGAATTAAAATACGAACTGGCTAGAAAGACAACCAAGCGATTAGAGATACTAAAAACGAAGCAATTTGTTAGCGAAACAGATTGGGACAATGCAACGAATAATGAGCAGACACTCAAGCAGCAAAAGGCGGAGGCAATTGCGCGATTAAGCAAGATTAAATCACCACTAAGGCAAGGGCAGTTGGTTAAATTACAAGCGACAATAGATATAGCTAAAGCTCAATATGAATCAGCCAAATGGAATTTAGATCAGCAAGATATATATGCCCCCTTTGCTGGGGTAATAGAAGATTTATACTTCCGGGAAGGGGAGGTTGTTTCCCCAACACAAAGTATTCTTTCTATCATCCAAGAAAAAGAAGCGATTGTGATATTTTATCTGCCCTATAACAAAATGAAGCAGGCATACGTTGGCATGCCTGTAAACATAAGCATCAGTTCTCAACAGCAAAAAGTTATGCTGGCTAAGATAACGTTTATTGCAACGCAGCCAGAGTTTACCCCGCCCGTGGTTTATGGAGACGATGCGAATAATAAATATGTTTATTTAGTACGCGCGAGATTAATGAACCCTATGGAAAAATTACACATACATCCAGGCCAAGCGGTAAATGTAACGCTAAGTAGTCATGACTGAAGCAATCGTTGTCAGAGGGTTAAGTAAATACTACGGTGGGAAATGTGTAGTCAACGATCTGGATTTAAAAGTCCACCAAGGGGAAGTCTTTGGTTTTTTAGGTCCAAATGGAAGCGGTAAAACCACTACCATGCGCATGCTTTGTGGCTTGATTAAGCCCGATAAAGGTTATGGTCGTTGTTTGGGGCTTGATATTACCAATCAGGTAGAGGATATAAAAGATATCATTGGATATATGCCGCAAAAATTCAGTTACTACCATAAAATGACCGTAGAAGAAAATATGCAGTTTGTATCAAGAATTCGCGGGGGCATTAGCCATGATCGTATTAAAACAGTCATGCAAGATTTTGATTTATGGGATAAGCGATCACAATTTGCAGGGGATTTATCGGGTGGTTGGAAACAAAGATTAAGTTTAGCAGCATGTTTATTACATGCCCCTAAATTAATGTTATTAGACGAACCAACAGCCGGTGTAGACCCTGAGTCAAGGCGGTATTTTTGGGATGTTATCCATGATCTTGCCAATAAAGGTGTTACCATTTTAGTGACGACGCACTATATGGATGAAGCCGAGCGGTGTAACAGACTGGCTTTTATATCACAAGGCAAATTGGTCAATACTGGCTCCAAAGATTCTATAATTGAAACTTCTAGCCTTCATGTTTTTAGTTTAAAAGGGCGCGATATTTATGAGGTCGCAAAAGAGATTGAGAGAATGCACCCAGACATCATGGTCGTGGTATTTGGTAGCGCTATACATTTATGCACGAGAAAAAAATCATTACCAGCTAGTGTTGGAAAATGTATAGAGCACCATGGGATCCACGCACGCTTAACCAAAGTTGACACAACGATTGAACATATCTTTATAGAGCTTGTGAGACACAAAGGAGATTGCTCATGAGTATATACAGCGCTCTAAACCGTATTTTCGGGGTTGTGCAAAAAGAATTTGCACTCTACAGTCGTGATACGAGTATTATGCGTTTGATTCTGATCATGCCATTGATGCAGATTATCGTATTTGGTTATGTGCTTAATACCATCCCTAAACACTTACCGACGGTTTGGATTGATCACGACAAAACCGGTTTTACCAGAAGTTTGCTAAGGGGGTTACACTACACAGAATACTTCGATTTTGTCCAAAATATAACAACCCAAGAGCAAGCCCAGCAAGCTATGAAACTTGGAAAAATCAGTATTATTATAACCATCCCAGAAAACTGGACAGCCAATTTTCTAAAAAACCAACAAAACCCAGTAGCATTTGAAATCGATGCAACCGATCCTATCACATCCAGCCAAGCGAGCTATGCCATGGAGGTGATCATAAAAAAAATGCGATCGGAATTGGCTGCCTATAATACCTCAAATCGCGCAGCATCTACCTACGATACCGCTGTCCATAGAGCCTATAATGGACAGCTTATTACCAAGTACGGTCTAATTCCCCCACTAATTGGTATTATTCTTACAACGACGTTGATAAATTTAACAGCCATTTCTGTAGTCAATGAGCGAGAGCAGGGAACCATGGAGATGTTACTCACTACACCAGTTAAACCCCTAGAGATTCTCATTGGCAAGTTGATTCCGAATATTATAGTCGGCTATGCGCAAGTATTGGTTATTGTAGCTATTAGTATTTTTTTACTACGCATTCCGTTTAAAGGTAGTATGATAGGATTTTTAATGGTTAGCTTTCCCTACATTGTGACCAATTTATCTTTAGGGCTTCTTTTTTCAGTGACGGCAAAAAGTCAGTTAGAAGCGACTACTGCTTCGATTATGGTGCTGCTACCATCGATTTTACTATCCGGAACCATCTTCCCTATCCATGGTATGCCCCTCTGGGCACGAGCGATCAGTACAATGATTCCTGCAACGTACTACACACAAATATGTCGGTCTGTATTTCTAAAAGGTTCTTCAATAGTCGGTTTGTGGCCAAATGTTTGGCCATTGATTGTATTAATGTTGATCAGTATATATGCTGCAACGAGGTATTTTAAAGTACGGCTTGACTAGCAATAAGATGTTAAAAAATATAAGTTAAAGTAAGGTATCGATATCTATTGCTAATAGCAAAATAGTAGATTATATTGAGTCTACCAAGTAGTGACTAAGGAGCATATGCGATGATAAAGAATGTATACATAAGCGTACTATGGACTCTCTGCATGATGGGTGCACCTTATCATGCCTGGGCAGACAAAAACGTATCAGAAGAACAGGTCATGTATTCGAAAAGCATGGATAAAAGAATAGCAACAAAACGTGATCCATGGTCTTTCTCGATATCATCAGCTACGGAAATCAACAAATCGGTTATACTAAGCCTCGGATATAGGGTCAAGAAAGATATTATCGCGAGAGTAGAGCATGATATTTCAGGGCATTACCAATCGATAGATATTCATTACGCTCCTGAAGGTGCGATCCATATGTTGAAGATATATCCTTACATAACCTTAGGGCTGAGTAGGGCAAAAATGGCCACGTTAAACCCAAGTAACTACAAATATGAAGATAAAATATTTGAAGGACTGAGTGCAGCGATGGGGATGCATGTGCCACTATCGAATGATATTTGGCTAAACGCTGAATATCAAAGGATAGGACTGGGTAAAAATGTATACACCAACGTCAATAAATTAGGCATATCGTTCCACCCAGTAGGTTGGTTTCATAAATAAGTCAATAAAAAGATCGGGAAAAAGTCTACGCAAGATGATAGGAATAGTATGAGCCATATCGGACAAAATACGATGGTGATATTTGACTGGGATGATACCCTTCTGGAGATAGGTGATCATTTAGTTGAAAGCCAATACCAGGCTTGTGAGTACATGAAGGAGCAATCTCAGCAGTATACATTTGCAAACCATTGGGAGTATCCAAGCAAGAGCACACTAAAAAAGCATATAGGGCAACGTTTTCGAGAGACAATCGTCCCTACTATTTTTCCGGATTTAGATATACATAACGCTCTACAGAAAAAATGGCTAGATGAATTAGTGTGCTGTTTTCGTAAACTATACAGCAAAACCAGTAAAAAAATGTATCGAGGCGCATATCCCATGCTACAACACCTAAAAGAGTCGGGTTATTGTCTTGCTATCGCTACAAATAAATCAAGAGACCTCCTTGAAATAGAGCTCAAGGATAACCAGGTAGACGACAGCTTTTTTTCGTATATTATCTGCGCTGATGACGAGGTCGTAGAAAAGCTATATAAGCCACATCCTAGGATGATCGATACGATCCAAAAGTCGTCTCCGGAGTTTGTGTATTATGTTATGGTAGGCGATAGAGATTCTGATATAGTCGCTGCAAAAAATAGCTTAAAGGCAAGCCAAACCAAAACGATTGCCATCACTACAACGCAGCAAGCGTTTAGTGCTAAGCCGGATAGATATTTGAAAATGGCATCACGCATCACGGATAATCTATTAAAAGAGTTGCTAAAAGGGCGCCAGGTTAAATAGATAAAAGAGAATTTTGCACGATGCAGATGGTGGTTTTCAATACTTGATGTAGCGCTACACGATTCTTAGACCCCCTGGTTAGGGATTGGTCGCTCACTATCCTTTCTCTGAACCAGAATGCGATGGATCAGGATTTGCTCTATGACCTGATGGAGAAATAATATTTTTATGATTATCCATATCAATTTCCACGCTAACAGGTAATGCGCTTACAGATAGACCACGAGAAAGTTGATTGGTATTCTTAGGAGGAGAAAGGGGCTCCATTTTATGAGTACTAGTAGGTGATGGTGCGGTAGATCGAGATTCAACCCCCTTTGATTTACTAAAATTAATATCCGAAGCACCAGTAGTTTTAGATTTTAGCTCATAGACTTCACGATAAACACTCCCAACTTTATGTGCAAGAGCGACTACACCGATTGTACCACAGTTTGTTTCATATTTTTTGAAAAGTATTTCATATCAATTATCCTTGAATAGGATGATTTTTTGGATCTAAGGTTTTTGTCTTTATCACTTATGAATGACGACAATATTGCTCTTGTCATCGACCTGGTAGATCCTAAGGTATAAGAAATTTATGGGCGATAGTTACTTATTTTCTCTAAATCTTAAATAAGATAAGAATAATATTTGCAAGATCGACAGTTGATGGATTTTAAAAAAATTGTGTTATCAGTATTGTGTGCGCTTCATTCGTCAGCATAAAGAAAGATATCTTGTTTATGGGTTATTACCATGTTTCCTACTAGGGCTTTCTTGGTCCAGATTTTTGTCTCCCTTCATTTGCTTCTGTATGAAGGGAGTTTTCTACCCATTGATTTTCCGCTGCTTGTAATTCCTCGACTTTTTTCAATAGATTTGCTGTTTTACTGAATCCACGTTTTTTCATAACCTTAAAAAATTTAGACCGTTTATTGT
>CAXGBK010000181.1:0-3576 GCA_964008345.1 uncultured Coxiella sp. | reverse complement strand
TGCCGATTTTCAAATCCTAGACTACACAGCGGCCGACCCTTATCTAAACTATTACGACGATGTCAAAATGCTTTTTAAACTCTATCACTACGACCCCAGTCTTGCCGTACGCTACCATGATTTAATCGCAACCATACTCAGGAATACCGATAAAAAATTATCGCAAAGCATGCACGATATGCTTGTTTTACTCACCAGAAATTGCTACTTCAGCTCTAACACATATGAAAGTCAAGAATTCCAGGCCATTGCATCTCTGTGTTTGGCAGGCAAACAATATGCATTGACAAAGTGCTTCTTGGCCGAATTTAAAAAGTATTATGGCACATGCTATGGCGTTTCTTTGGTATCAGGCCAATACTATTTTTTAATGGAGGACCATGAAACGGCATCTCGCCATTTTCAAATGGCCTTGCAAGAAAAACCCAGTTGTCAAGAATCCGAGCGCTATCTAAGCATCCTACAGGCTGATCGTGACTTGGTTACGAAGAATCCTATTTAATGTGGTTTGTTACTTGACATTTATCTGCCAATTCGGTTGAATGATATTATAGATTATTAGGCGATGTGATGCGATTTAGTCATGTTTTTTTCTTAGCAGTCCTTTTAGGTGGATGTAGCTCCAACGGTACTTACACGAAGTACTCTCTTGAAGAAAAGTTTGAAAATCCACACGGTAAAAACTTGTACCAGGGACTTGATAATATTATCAAGGAAAGCCGATACGACGAGCAGGCAAGTAATGTCAAGTTGGTTGAGGTGTCCACAGCTGTAAGCCAGTCTTTAAATGAATTAGCTCGTATACAGCGTTCTGTGCATAGCGTAAAACACTTCAAAGACGATAGTAGGATTATTCAACATCGTGTTGTTGGGAAAACCACTGTTGATTGGACAGGACCGGTTGAGACCCTATTAAAACGTATTGCCAAGTCCTCCTCGCTGCGTTTTAGGACTATAGGAACCCCACCTGCTATACCCATTATTGTTTCTGTTAACCAAAAAGATATACGCGTGAGTGATCTCATCCGCGACGTGGCGTACCAAGTACAAAACCAAGCATCGATTTCATTATCTAAAGATAAAGTGATTGAGGTCAGATATCTTCCATAGCATAGGATTTATATGTTTCCAAGCTGTCGTCCGCTAAAATTCCTTACTGCTATTACATTGGTATCGCTGCTTATTGGTTGCTCTGTTCCGAAAGAGCCAACGCAGGCTGCTAAAAATCAACGCATTGGACTTGTACGAGAAACTGCGGTCGGTTACGCATCGCAATATGCACTCTACTGGGAGGGGCAATTCCTTAATGATCATATGGATCGTTTTTCACGAACGCTAGACAAGATATTTGATTTCCGTGCCCTACTACTTCCTAACGGGGTTGTGCCACCTGTTTTACAAGAAAGCTTTAAAAATGTAGCCCTTCGTGATAGGAATAATATTCGGACATCCGATCGGTTGATTCGCATCATTGCGCCTTCACGCTTCTCTACAACAAGCCCATCATGGCGCGACTATCTGTCCCTAAACTTCCCAAAACCGGAACATCCTGTTCATACATTACTTCCTAGGACACTTGAAGAAAGAGCTGCTTGGGACGCAGGCTTGGTTGATGGCTGGAATGCGGGTCGTTGGCAGGCTAGTAGTATATTTCAAGTTAATGCAGGCACCCTGCAACGAGATTTTGTTGGGATGATACTCTACTATAAACTTCTGAGTCAAGGCATGATCTCGCCAACGTATTCTGCTGTTGCAAACTTGGGTGTAACGGGTAACGCAAATGTTATGCAACTCAATGACCGCGTTGTTAAAATAACAAGTAAATCTGAGCTGCAACCGCATAAGACCAATCATTGGCATGCAGCAGTTCCTGTAAACGCCAAATAAACGCGCCATCAAATTTCTGCAAATTCCTTGTTCTTGTGCTATATTAGCAGTAACTGCATTAGGGCTTTTATTATGACAGATGAAAATGATGAACAATATTTAATGAAGGATGAGCCAATTGATAGGTTTTTGCCAAACCATCTCGATGGTTTGTTATCGGGGTGCTCCGATTTAGGCGCGTCTGATATTACGATTCAAACCAACGAACAAATTGTGGCTGAAATCTATGGTTGCCTACGTAAAGTTACGAAAAGAAGACTATCCAAAGCTGAGGTTGGCAACATCTTAAACTTTATTTATGGCCCCAATGGAACGACACAACTATCTAGTGGGGAAGATCTCGATACTTACTACGAGTTTCGCCCTAGCAGAATCGACCGGTTCCGATTTAGGGTGAATGCAACAGCTTGTCTTGTTGATGGCTATGAAGGTATACAAATCACTCTGAGAACGATTCCTACCGATCCACCCAAACTGTCTTATATGAATCTCCCTGAAGATGTTTTAGAAAACATTGCGCCAGAGGATGGTGCTGTATATGTAACAGGATCTACAGGATCTGGTAAAAGCACCTTACTCGCTGCTATTATCAGAGATATTGCAGAGCGCCCCGATTCGCATAGAAAAATTCTTACTTATGAGGCACCTATTGAATTTGTCTACGATGATGTAAAAAAAATATCCTGTGTGATTAGTCAAAGTGAAATTCCGAAGCATTTACCTAGCTTCGCTGCGGGTGTTCGAAATGCTCTTAGGCGGAAACCCCGTCTTATTTTAGTGGGTGAGGCACGTGACCAAGAAACAATCAATGCTCTTTTAGAAGCTTCTTTAACAGGCCATCCTGTTTATACCACGGTGCACAGTAATGGGGTTGCAGAGACCGTTAGACGGCTTGTAAATACCTTTCCACAGGAAGAACGTAACAGCAAGGGAATTGATATAATTGAAACCATGCGACTGGTTATTTGGCAACGCCTCGTACCCACAGTCGATGGTAAGCGCGTTCCCTTGAGAGAATACCTTGTATTCGATGAGGAAATCCGAAATGAATTACTCAAAGCTGACGTTAACCATGTTAGTGCTGCAACGAGAAATATTGTGAAACGTCAAAAACGGACTATGCTGGATGACGCAAAGAAAAAGCATGCTGAAGGTATTATATCGGATGCGATACTTACCCAAATTGAGCGCTATAGCTCTGGTCAGGACTCCGATTCAGAAGTTGACGCTTAGTGTTTTACGTCCCTGCTTGTAGGGCGTAGCGTGCATCTCTTATCTCTTTGTCGGATGCACCAAGCTGTTTGACAATTTCAAAATCGCTTTCTCTAACGATATTTGAACTTCTTTTGACGTCTCTAACAAGCTTTTTGACGCATTCATGACGTACCTTTTCACTCTCTTTTTTATCATCGTTCCCGTAGACAGATGCTATTTTATCAAGGAACGACCCGGCATTTTCTCTATCACTCGCTGCAGCAAATGATACCAATTTTTCCGCTTCAATACCTAAACCCTTAGCAGACTGGATAATCTGTCCTTCCGTGTAGCCTGCCCTTTCCAATAAACCAACGTTGTATTCCACTGGAACATGGCCTGCCCGTGTGCTGTTTTCAACCCTCTTTTTTTCGGCCTCCATCAACTTATCAATATCAAAATTGTAGGCATCCTTAAATGATGCAGCATTCTGAC